>JAZABE010000903.1:0-5286 GCA_036137535.1 Planctomycetota bacterium
GAGACAGTTGGGGGCAGACCGGGGTTTCTCGAACTGCATTCGAGGCTCCACCCTCAATGCCGGCACGTAAGGTTTCGGATTCAAATGACTCGAGCGACAAGGAAATGGGACAGGAATCTTTGGTGCAGGCAATTACGGATCAAGTGATGCAAAGGCTGCAGGAGAATTAACCTGCAGTCACTTGGGTTTTCTCAGGAATTCGGCGGCAGTTTTGGAATCGATTGAAAGTGAAATTGGAAAAAAACAATAGAGGATTGGATAAAAAGAATGAAAGTTAGCATTATTGGGGGAGGTGGATTAGTCGGATCTTGTGCTGGTTTTGCACTGCAGTGTGGCGGCCTTGTCCGGGAAATCGCACTACTTGATGTGAATGCCGATCTAGCAGGCGGTCAGGCACTGGATATGCTGCATGGAGGACCGAGTACCAGTGACCAAATTATTTCATCCGGGAGCTATGAGCATGTTTCCAACAGTGATGTGATCTGCATTACTGCGGGGCTTCGACGCCAACCGGATGAAAGCCGGCTTGATTTGATTAACCGGAATACGGATCTTTTTTTGAAGATTCTCCAAGAGATCAAGTCTGCTGGCCCAAAGAAATCGGCAATTGTCCTAGTGGTTTCTAATCCAGTTGATATTTTGACTTATCTGGCGGCACAACGTCTTGATTTGCCAGAAAATCAGGTGATTGGGCTGGGTACACAGCTAGATACCATTCGCTTTCAAAGTTTGATTGCCCAAGATCTAGGCGTTCAGCCGACACAAACCTCTGCTTTGATTTTAGGCGAACATGGTGAAAGTATGGTCCCAATTTGGTCTAGCGCGACGGTGGCGGGACTTCCGCTGGAAAAATATCCAGGCTGGAATGCAACGAAGGGCACCGAGTTGTTTACACGCACCAAAGGGTCCGGCGCTGAAGTAATCAAAAAGAAAGGTGGAGCGGGATTTGCAGTCGGGATTGCCATTCGGGACGTGATTCATTCCGTTGCGTTGAATTCCCACCACGTTCTTCCGGTTTCGTCTGTGCAAGATGGAAGGTGTTATGGTATTCGCGATGTGGCCCTGTCGGTTCCAACTGTGGTTGGAGCTTGTGGTGTGATTGAACGACACGAAATCGAATTGTGGCCGAAAGAACAGCAAGCGATGAAAAATAGTGGAAGTGTGCTGAGGCAAACTCTGGAGACCGTGTTGCAACGCGTCGGTTAAACGGGTTAGCCGGAAAACTGGAGCGGGTCGGCCGTCCACTACTAGAGCCACTACTGTTAAAATCTGGGCTCAAGCCTGGCGAGCCAATCGGGCCATGAACGCCGAGTAGACCGAGTACCCCTCTTCAAGATAAGATTTCATGTCTTCGACCTTGGTTCTGCGGCCTGCCTTGAAATAAATGAACCGACCAGGGATGCCTTCAAAGGTGATTCCTTTTCGTTCCGTAAAGAAGTCGAGCAATTCCTGGTCAAAAAAATCACGCACGGACGATTCATCAGTAGCCTTGAGCACGAACAGCTTCGAGAACTGGGGATGGTCATCGAAATCAATATCTTGGAAACCAAATGCTGATCCGACCCAGTCAAACAGGTGTTCCGGTCGCATTGTAAAGGAAGGAATATTGAGTTCGTTGGATTCCATGGCGACAACGGTCTGGTTGGCTGTGCTCTGTTCCTTTCCAGAGCCAGTAGTATACGAGTAGTCAAAGATGGCCACCTTGATGATTTCGGTTTCCCCGAGGATGACATTGGTCATTTTCCGGCTTCGACCAAGATTGAATAGCTTGAACTCCTGGAGTAGGCTCTGAAGTTCTTCCAGGCCGGTTGGGTGAAAATCCAAGCTAAGCTCTGAGGCAAATTTTTCTAGCTTTTCACGCCTGACTTTCTCGAGGCGAATGCCGAGGTAAATGATCCCGCCAATGAAGGAGACCATGCCACCTATGACCAAAAGGCCAATCATCCAGTCGTCCATTTTACTCTCCGTTGGGTGAATTCGTTTGAATCTTAACAGATCAACTAGTGCAGGTGAATCACTGGTTTCGATCCGGAGATTTACCTTTCGGTTATTGTTCAATCGCTGCAGAGTTTTTTTTCAAAAAGAGTGACCGGTACACGGGTTTTTGATGCAGTCTCATCCTACGCTCAAAATGGGTTCGGTAATCCAAATCGTGCTCCGGAGAGTTGGGGATAACTTCATGAGGTCCAATTAGCTTGGAAACCTTGCTGATTAACTCGAGGGTTGTTTCATAGTATTCTTGTACGTCGGTCCAAAAATGAAGCTCCCCATTTGGCAATAGCGTTCGCTCAATGTCTTTAATCAAAGACGTTTTCATTACTCGGCGTTTCCGGTGACGTTCTTTCCACCAGGGGTCCGGGAAGTACACGTGGATTGCAGCACAACTTTGGTCATCGACAAAATCTGACATGAATGCCAAACCGTCACCTGAAATCATGATTGCGTTGTCAAGCTGTTTCTTGGCCAATCGGGAGCCTGCAAAATGCGCGTATCGCTTGGCAATTTCGATGCCTACGAAATTTTGATTAGGATGGTGCCCTGCCGCAGTATTGAGAAACAGACCTTTTCCACTTCCGATTTCGATGACCAGTGGGGATTCAGGTGACGGGAAAAAAGTCGCTGGCTGAAACGGGGGATGGAGATCCTCTAGCACATAGAGGTGCTTCGAGGTGTCAATGGCCGGATTGACTTTTGGTAGTGCTCGGCGCCCCATCGTAAACGATTCAGTTTGCAGCCAGGTTGGTTGGATTAGTAGCGGTCGTGACTGGACCAGAATTTTGAATCGAATTCAGCTGATCAACTGGTAGCGGTATACCCTTGATTGAACCATCGACGACAATTTTTTGGCCGACCACACCTTGGAATTCGCAGACGATCATCCATTTGGGTCTGATTTTGGTTAGCTTGCCAATCAACACTAATCGTTGACCGGGAACAACGGGTTCTCTAAACCGGACTTTTTCGACTCCGCCGAATCCGACGATTGCCGAATCTAACAGGTTGTTCTTCTGGACAAAGTAGCTGCACATTTGGGCGACCGCTTCCAACATGATCACACCTGGCATCAGGGGAAGGTTTGGCATGTGCCCCCGAACCCAAAATTCATGGTCGGTCACATCGAGGTAACCAACGCACGACTTCTCTTCCAGGTTTTCATACACGATGGCGGAGAGTTGTTCCATCTCGTGACGCTGCAGGTTGTAGTCCCGGATCTCATCAACTTCGGCAATTGGCTGATCAAAATCGATTGGTTCGAGGTCAACCAAGAAATTCTTATTTGCCACTTTAACGACCTGCTTTAGAGCTTCGAGATGCGAACTGTTTTGAGAGACCCAGCAAAAGCAAGCCTGTGCAATCAGGGGGTTTTGATCTTTTTGCGTTTTGCTTTTCGAGCTTTTGCGTTCGCGGGACGCTTCCCGTGATTCGCTTTTTTAACCTTGTGCTGTGGTTTTGCCATGATTTCTCCATTGAATGTTATCGGTCGAATCTGGTGATGCTACCATGATTCAATCCGAAGTTAAAGTCACAACAATTTAGACTGTTTTTACGATTGTTACGATTTTGCGGTAACTGCGTCGAACTGTCGGTTTCTTCCGTAAAATTAATTTCAATTCTGATGGTCGTGGATTGAAAATTACTATTCATTTGACACGCGAATCAAAGCATCTAGTGTTTTTTTTGCAGCTCCATCTTCAAGTTGGGCACGACAAACATCAGCACATTCTCTCATTGTTTTGGTTGCGGATGTCAGCCAGATGGCCGCTGCAGCATTCTGGATCACGATATCAGTGGCTCCGCCGACATCCCCTGCCAAGGCGTTCAGGATTAACTGTGCACTCGCGGCAGGTGTTTCTACCTGGATTTCTTTCCGGGTTGTGGGGTGGCAACCAAAATCGCTGGGTGACCAGATTTGGTCCTCGATGGTACCTGGTGTGACGATTGAGACAGCTGTTTGACCTGCATTCGAGATTTCGCAAATACCGTCTAGACCATGAACGACCACTGACTTCTTCGTTCCCAGTCCTTGTAAAGCTTTGGCCATGATGGATCTTTGTTCTGGCTTGCCGACGCCAATGATTTGATGAATTGCTCCAGCCGGGTTGCACAGAGGCCCCAGCAGGTTGAAGAGAGTAGGAACCCCTAGTTTTTTTCGAGCCTCAGCAACATTTTTGACCGACTCGTGGAACAGGGGAGCAAAACAAAAACACAGGTTGATTTTTGCAAGACAAGCTTCAACAGTGGCTTGGGTTGCCCCAACATTAACGCCCAGTACGGACAGGGCATCTGCCGAACCGGATTTGCTGGAAATAGCGCGGTTGCCATGTTTTGCGATGGGTAATCCTGTCGAAGCGGCAACGATCGCGGCAGCCGTGCTAATATTAAAAGTGCCCGAACCATCTCCCCCGGTTCCACAGGTGTCAACGAGAACCTGGTGTGGAGATTCAATTCTTACCATTTTACTCCGCATCGCCCTGGCAGCACCGATGACTTCAGAAACGGCCTCACCTTTTTCTTTGATGGCGAGCAGGAAATTCGCCATATCGTCGGTCGAGACCGCACCCTCCATCATCGTGGAGATAACGGGTTCCATTTCTTCAGCGTCTAAATCTTTTCCGGATTGAATTTCCGTAATCAGAGAAGATAATTTCATTTGAGTTTCCCATCCCGGGTTTCCAAGCCCCGTTCCATTGCCATGACCTGTTGCCCAATTCAGTTGACCTAGGCTCCATTCCGTTGCCACAATTTAGTGCAGAAAGGACAAGTGTTGTGGCGAGATTGAACCGTGCGATCGCCTAAAGTCAGCTTTTCAACAGCATCAAACTTCTACACAATGATACACAAGAAAATTAGACAGTTCACCGTGCATAGTGGGTGAAAAATGTTTCGAGGATCTGGATTCCGCAGTGGAATCTGACCATTGAACCTAGGAGTCAGCCTCAAACGAAAGGAGTCCAGTGATTTCCGCAGGCCGAAAAATCATCATCGATTGTGATCCTGGCATTGACGATGCGTTTGCCATTTGTGCAGCGTTATCGGATCCAAACCTTGAAGTGTTGGCGATTACTGCCGTCGAAGGGTGTGTCGACGCTGAGAAGGTAACGGCGAATGTTGAGAACATCGTGGAAACTGTTGACCCGCAGAAACGGCCCCGGTTGGGCGCAGCGCAACCCGCGGAAAATGCCATCGCTGTGGATACTCGCTATCTCCATGGTGATGATGGGCTAGGCAATATTTCATTGAGAGGATCGACACACTTGAATCGGGTGAATTCTGCAAAGTTGATTG
>JAZABE010000904.1:0-1160 GCA_036137535.1 Planctomycetota bacterium
ATTCTTGGGCTGAAAAGCACGGTCGAACCGGAAATTTGGGGATTCACATCGGATCGGCTCTTGTTGCACTTTCAAAGAGGGATCGGCCTTGGTGTTGGATTCACGCCAGTTCAGTTTGGCAGCTCGGCTACCGTTGAGCCGGGTCAGGGTTTTCTGGTGGGGGTGGAGTGTAGAGGTGTGGGCAATGAGGGCAGCAATCCCGGTTTCAATCCCAAAAACGTTTTGGTCGCTTCGGTCCCGGTAGTTGCGTTGGTCTCCTCCAAAATCGACGATTTCGAGTTGATCAAACGCTTCCCACAGCTGATGTCTCATGCCACGGAAAGACAGATTAGAAATAAATCCGGAATTAAGAACCAGAGCCACGCCACCAAGTTGTTTCCGCTCGGCATGCCATTGGGCAAATCGAACAAATTTGACATAGTCATCATGCAGCCAGGTTTTCTTGTCCACGATCGGCTTTTCCCCGATCGAAAAATAGCTCCGGCTTCCTTCTGGATCAGGTAGCTGCCCATGGAGTAACGCCTGGGTCCAGGGGTCGGTTTGACGTGTTAAACTTGCAAAAGGAGGGTTGCCAATCACTAAGTCAAATGAGCGTTTCCTTAAAACATCGTCCAGACTGGGAATCGCCTGGGTTCCTAGGTGGGAATAGATTGGGTGAGCTTCAGCTGAGAGAGTGTTGCCAGCAAAAAAAGGGTAACGAAAGTTTTTGTTGGTCGGCACTTTACGCTTTGAAAATTGCTGACACAGGAGAAATTGAGCCACGACAATAGCTGCCGGGCTGAGATCAATACAAGTGATCCGTTGTAGAATTGCGTCAAGGGCTTGTTCCTGGGGTTGATGGATTTGGGCCTGTAGAAGCCATTGATTGACAAAAATACCGCTGCCGACCGACGGTTCCAGCAGGTCGATTGCTTCTAGGGATTTGCCGGATGCGATGATTTGTCTTCGGGCTCGTTGGACCACGTAACGGGCCAGAGAGGGTGGCGTGTAAAAGATGCCATGGGATTGGGGAGCGAATTGGTGCTTGAGTTCCATGAGCAGGAGAAAAGGGTCGGTTTGGCTCGGGATTACACATTGGGCAATATTTCCGAGCCGTTCAAACAGCTTGGGTTGCCGCAGGGAAAATTCAGCCACGAAATTTGCGATGGGTTCGCCATGTT
>JAZABE010000905.1:0-11834 GCA_036137535.1 Planctomycetota bacterium
ATAGGGCAGTAAACCAATAAGCCCCAGAGAATGGAAAAAACGACCATTGTTTTGAATTTCATCCGCTCGGCGAAGGCGCCACAAATTAGAGCCGGGGTAATGATGAAAAACATACCCTGGAAGATCATGAAGGTCATGGCGTGAATGCTACCGCTCATTGGAGCTGAACCTTCTTTGCCGATGGCAATGTCATACAGGAAGAGGTGATCTAGGTTGCCGAAATACGGGCTGCTTCCCCCAAAGGCAAAGCTGTAACCGCACAAGCCCCAAATGACAGTCATTAATCCCATTAAGAAGAGGCATTGCATCATCACGCCGAGCACATTTTTTTGTCGAACCAGTCCTCCGTAAAATAGCGCGAGTCCGGGTGCGGTCATAAAGAGCACCAATGCCGAGGCCGTGAGCATCCAAGCGGTGTGTCCAGCGAGTGCGGCACTGGCAACTTGTTCTTCGAGCTCCAGCAATTTTTGATCGACATCCGTCATGATCGGTGGGTTACCAGCTTCGACCTGGGTTGGATCCGGTGAACTGTTTTCATTGGTTGGGGAAGATTTTTCTTGGTTCTCTTGTCCCTGAACAGACCACGAGCTCAGAAATAGCAGCAAGCAAGCCAATACCGTGTGAGGCGTAAAACGCACAACGTTCTCCTTCGAAATGGAATTTGGGGGAGAGTAAGCGATGGTCTCACAAGTTTCACTGCGTTTAATCCCTTGGCGGATTCCCGCGGGACTCATTGAAACCAATGTCGCTAGCACCAGCCGTTTACCATAACAGGGAAACTAAGCTAGTAAAGCATGGGCAAACCCGTTTCTCGCTTTGGGTTTTGAGTTTACCCTTCGATGGGCTCAATGGCAAAAAGCACACCCGATTGGGGAATGGCAGGAATCCCCGAGACGTTAGTTGCGAGTTTGGGGGCCGAAAAACACCGCGTTTTAAAATAAACGGCTGGTCCCATACCAAAAGGCTCGAAAGTTCGGGTTTTGAGGAATGACCATGACTGTACCTGCACCACTGCGCAAGGAAAGGGCCCCGGCTGAGTTTTTGAGCCGTTGGATATTGTCTGGGGAACAATAGCCGGCGATTTGCGGGTCTTCGGTATACACCACCGCGTTGGTGTAAGGATTGGCCGCGGGTTTTAAAATAACTTTGTTATTTCGAAAGACAGCAAGAGTTTTGGAATGAAAGCCATACCCCAGCGGGTGGGTTCGGTCGACCGTGGTGTTGAAAATGGCGCCGCTAATCAACTTCAAAGCGGCATCGTTTCGAGCCTGGTCGAAGGGTCTTTGAAATCCACCGGCTTGGTTAACGCTGTTTTCAACCGTGGGTCCCGGTCGGTCGTGTTTCTTTTGTGGGGTCAGATTAACCGTAATCAGTTGTTGGGAATTTGCCCAGGTGATTGACGATCCACAGAGCACCAGGTTTCCACCCGCGTTAATCCAATGCTTGATATCGTCGATGGTTTTGGGTGTCAGTGAGGTGTAGCTCCCGCTCACGAGGACCAAGGTGTTGTACTTGTCCAGGCGTGTGCTGGAGATGTTGGAGGTGTCTATCAAGGTAAGGGGCATTTTAATCCGGGTGTCAAAGAGGTGCCAAACTTCTCCGGCTTCATAACGGTTGACCCCGTTTCCGATCAGCATCGCTACTGACGGACGTTCAACCGGAGAAAATTGGGTGCTGCCTAGGTCGATTCCCTTGGGAGTTAATGCAGTGTTGATTGTGTAAACCGGTGCTGTGGATTTGTTTAAAATATTTCGGATTCGCTGTGATCGAGATTGCTGGATGCCCAGCGGTACCATGATCGTCCCGTGTGGTAGGTTGATTGGATTGCTATCCGGTTTAATCGAAAAACTTTTTTTGGCGACCCGAATTTTGATCTGGTTTCTTAATAGTTCGGCGACCACTTGGGGAGCAGCCTGAGAACGCCAGTCGACTAAATAGGCTAGCCCTTTCGGCAGCCTGGTGTTTGGTTTCGGTTGGTCCTTGAAATTTGCAAGGGTTAATTGTTTCAAGCGATCAAGATCAGACAAGGTGTTCTGATACTGGGTTTTCACCCCAAAAGCTGACGGGAGATGCCAGGTCGAAACGTCGTAAAAAATGTTTTCTTTGAAATGAGTTCGCTTCTCGGTGAGTGATTTCAGGAACTGGAATTCGGGCTGTTTGACGGGAACGATCAGGCTGATACCTCGAGGTGACTCCCGCTGGTAAACGTCAAGATCGTGTCGTAGCAGGACCTCTGCAAAAGCATAAAGACGGCTTGTGTCAAAATCACAGAAGAATTCAATCTGCTGGTATTCGTGGGCCTCTGCTTGCTTGATCGAATCCTTGTAAAATGTCTGTTTGAACCGGAGTAGATCCTGCCGCAGGTCGACGGTTGCGTCTAGGCTGGATAAAGAGGTAGCGACCTGGTTTCGGATGGTAAACGGAAACGTTAGGACACCGTTGGGACTGTCTTGCCGATGTCCCCGAGAACTGGCTTGTTCGAACAGGATTCCAATCGACCCGTGCAAATCGGGATAAGTCGATCCTTTTCCCATGTAAAAATCGTCGAATCGTTCTTCGGTCATGTACAACGACCCGAGTTGATCCAGTGTTTTTGCATGATAACGAGACATTCGCCGAGTCAGGTCATAGTTCTGCTGGGGCGTGAGAGGGTTGTTTCGCGTTGGAATCCCCGGTTGAAAAAAATAGGTGGTCCCTGTTCCCATCTCGTGGAAATCCAAAACAACGTTGGGTTTCCAATCGTGAAATTGTTTAAGTCGCCCTTGGCTTTCGGGGTGTTGAGCAGGGAGCCAGTCCCGGTTCAAGTCAAACCAGTAGTAATTGACCCGCCCTCCCGGGAACGGTTGAACATGTTCAATGTGGTTAGGATCTGGGTTTTGTATTCGCCCAACGTGGCCGTTGGTCCAACTGGCAAACCGGTTGAAACCGTCGGGGTTCAGGCACGGATCGAGCAAGACGACACAGTTCTTCAGGATTGCCTCGATTTTTTGGCCCTGGGCGGCCGCCAGGTAGTAGGCAACCACCGCCGACGCATTGGAAGCACTCGATTCGTCGCCGTGGACGCCGTATCCCATATTGATGACCGCCGGGAGATTGTTGGTTTTGACGTTGGAAGACAGTCCAGGATCGGCAAGTCGTTGGTGGTTATTGCGAATGTCATCCAGCCGTTGGTGATTGGCAGGTGAAGTGGCGGTTAACAGAACACAGGGACGGCCACCGTGTGTATAGGCGTAGACTTTGAGTGAAATGCGGGGTGAGGTTTTTGACAATTTCCGCAGGTAGGAAACCAGTTGATGATGCTGGAGGTGTTTTTCGCCAACGCGGAAACCAAAATGTTGCCTGGGTGTTGGAATGGATGGGTCGACTGTCAGGTTTTTCGGCAGGTACTGAAAATGGGATTCATCGGCTTTTCCAGCGAGCGGAAATGCCATCAGGCAGGTGGCTAGGAAAAATGAAGCCAAGGAATCGTGGTTTTTGATCATCAAGTTGTTACGGGAAAAAGAGGAGGCACTCGGCACCATTTATTGTAATTGGAGAAAATCTCGGTGGAGCAAACAAGGAAAAGCAGGGTATGGTGAGATTGGGCAGCTTTTTTCAATGATTCTCTTTTGGCTCCTGCTGATTCCCTGTTCGTTTTTATCTCGGATATTTTGAACCAGACTGAAAATCACGGGCTTAAATCGGCTTTTACCAGTGGGCGGTTGACCCATCCAATTCGGCTGGTCTTGCTTTCAATGGCAGTCGCGTGGACGAGCCAAGTGTTCGGGGGGATTTTCCAGACAGACTATCGTTTACCACTTTGGACCCACTGGTTAATAGGCGCGCCGGGGATATCGCTTGAGATTGAAGTGTTCAGCTTGGTTTTGCTTTCCCACTAATGAAGTTTGCCACCAGCAACAATTAGTCTACCGATTTTTCCCCAGGCTGAAGTCAAAGGCCACAACGTTATCGGTGTTGATGGACTTCAGCCAGTGGTTGCTGCCTAGATTGTTGAACGCTTCGGGGTCGCCAAAAACAAACACAATGAAAATGACGAAAATGGTAACCAGTCCTACGCCCTGCCAAGCGAGATCAAGCAACGAGTTGCGCTTTCGTCGATTCGATCGGCCTGTTTTTTTCTTGCTTTTGATTTTCATGGTCACCCTCCTTGATGGGGATTCTGTTTCTCATTCCGGAAACGGTTGGATGGGTTTCCGGAGAAGAACGAGTCCATTCTCGGCTTCTTGCCTAGGAACTCATGCAATTGGTGTGCCATGCCAGGAAACAGGGAAATCGAGCTTTGGGTATCCTTTTGAATACAGTCCTTGGTAAAACTGAGTACATTCTGTAGCAATAATTACAAACAGCTAGCAAGCAAGGGACTAATATTGGATTTACCGAGCCCAGACGTTTCCCAGGAAATTCGCGACCAGATCGCCGAAGACTTTTTCTCGCGCTTACCGTTTGATCCCTATCCGGTTCAGGAAGAAGCGATGCTTTCTTGGTTCACGGCGGACCAGGGGATTTTGGTTTGTGCGCCGACTGGCACTGGAAAAACACTGATTGCAGAGGCTGCGATTTACGAAGCACTACGACTTGGGAAAAGGGTCTATTACACCACGCCACTGATTGCGCTGACCGATCAAAAGTACGAGGAACTGAAAGGTTCAGTGGTCGAGTGGGGGTTTAGTGCTGACGATGTCGGGTTGGTGACAGGAAATCGGCAGGTCAATGGCAATGCGCGAGTGCTAGTGGTCGTCGCGGAAATTCTTCTCAATCGACTTTTGGATTCTGAAGCCTTTGATCTTTCACAGGATTGGGCTGTGGTGATGGATGAGTTCCACAGTTTTAACGATCCTTCCCGTGGTATTGTCTGGGAATTTGGTCTGGCGCTGTTACCGAGCAACGTCAAAACCATGTTGTTGTCTGCAACGGTGGGTAACAGCCAGGAATTCATTCAATGGTTGAATCACCGCCATGACCGGAAGTTGACTCTGGTCCAGGGGACCGAACGCAAAGTGCCCCTGACTTTTCGTTGGATTGGTGATGAATTGCTTGGAGACCAGATCGAAGATATGGCAAAAGGGCTTCCAGACGATCGGAAGTTGCCGGCACTGATCTTCTGCTTTAACCGCGAGGAGTGTTGGACGGTCGCTGAACAGTTGAAGGGACGCAAGTTGCTGGACGATGAACATCAAAAAAAACTTGCAGATCGGCTGGGTGACTATGATTTTTCCGAGGGCGTTGGGCCGAAGCTTAGGCAAATCCTGATGCGTGCAGTTGGGGTTCACCACGCAGGAGTGCTTCCCCGGTATCGCCGGATTGTCGAAGAACTTTTCCAGGAAAAACTGCTGTCGGTTTGTGTCTGTACAGAGACGCTGGCTGCGGGGATCAATTTGCCGGCTCGCAGTGTGGTGCTTCCCAGTATTATCAAGGGGCCACGTGGAAAGAAAAAGGTGATTGACGCAAGTAGCGCTCACCAGATGTTTGGTCGTGCAGGTCGCCCCCAGTATGATTCGCAAGGATATGTTTTTGCGTTGGCTCACGAAGACGATGTCAAAATTGAGCGGTGGAAAGAGAAGTACGAGCAGATTCCATCAGACACCAAGGATCCTGGATTGCTCAAAGCCAGGAAGGCGCTCAAGAAAAAAATGCCAAAGCGGAGAGAGACTCAACAATACTGGAACGAGTCCCAGTTTGAAAAACTCCGAGACGCCCCTCCTTTGAATCTGTCCAGTCACGGCCCTCTGCCTTGGCGTTTGCTGGCTCACCTGTTGCAAATCTCGCCGGAAGTCCAGCCAATCCGGGAACTGGTGGCCAAACGTTTGCTCGACAGTGGGCGGCTTCAGAAGGCGCAGGAAAACTTGGAGGCAATGTTGATTACGCTTTGGCGAGCGGGTTACGTAGAGCTTCAACCTAAGCCGGTAATTGATTCGGAGAACAGCGGCGATTGCAAGAGTCCGAAGGTTCGGCCGGAATTTGCCTATCCGACTGACCAGGCCGCGTTCCTGGCAGAGCTCCGGGCGATCAACCCGCTTTACGGGCTGTTTTTGATTGGTCAGCTCGGTATTGCCGACCAGCACGAGTGGATCCAGGCTTTTGAAAGTGTGCTTGAGTTACCGTTTTCGGTGGGGAAGGGAATTCGGGTTCCCTCCCACGAGGAATTGCCTCCCGGGAACCTTCAAACCAGTCGGCTGGATGAAAAATTATTGCAGCTTGGACTGGCAACCCAGCAAGAACTGATTGGCAAATCAGAGACTGAAAACGAAGAGAAGGAAAATCGAGGTTTTTTTGACGACGAACCTGTTTTTGTTCTCAGCCTGGCCGAAAAATTGCGGCTACTGTTCAGCTACGATTTTCCGAACGTGCATGATGTTAGAACCAATAGCGTTTGGTGTGTTGGGGAATTACTTGAATTCAATGATTTCAACAAATACATTACCGGGAAAAAATTGCAGAAACAGGAAGGAATGATTTTCCGTCATGCGCTAAGGATGGTTTTGCTTCTCGATGAATTCTCACGGATTTGTCCGCCCGAACGCGATCCCGAACAGTGGTCAGAAGAACTCTATGACGTTGCCGACCGGTTGACTGAGATCTGCAAAGTGGCTGATTCCCAAAGCACCGAAAAAATGCTCGAAGAAGCTCGAAGGAAGGGCGGGAGTTCGCCCGCAGATTGAGGATCCTGGCTATGTTAAGACTGGGTGAATTCAGTGCGGGGTGAACTGGTTTGGAACCCGATGGCGAATTAAGGGCAAAGTAGTTCAGCGAGTTCTGCCATGGACTGGACTGTCAAGTCAGGTTTGGCCTGGGCCGGGAGCGTAGCTCCCTGTCCTTGGAGGATGCTGGGTCGGTTAACCCAAACGGTGGTTATTCCAAGCGATTTTGCCGGGACGTGATCGTGAAAAAGGCTTTGGGCAACATGAAGTATCTCCGTTGGTGCGCAAGCCAATTGCTGTAACAGGTAGTGAAAGTTTTCGATTGCTGGTTTGTAACTGCCAATGGTCTGGGCTGTAAAGACCGAATGAAAACTGGTTGTTAGTTTTGCTTGCGTCTGTTGAAACATTGCGTTGTCAACATTAGAGAGGATTGCCAATTTGAAGTTTTTCCCGAGTCGACTGAGAGATTCTTTGCTGTCGTCAAACGGTTTCCAATCGACCACTGACTCTGCCAGGAGGTGGGGATTGGATTCCCTTAAGTTGAATTCGCGACACAGGCCGCTAAACACTTTTGTAAGAACGTCAAAGTAACTACAGAACGGTCCAGATTCAATTTTTGATTCCCACTGAGCAAATGACTGAAGAACGGTCGCTTTGGAGACGGATTGAAAATCAGCAAAGGGTTGAGAAAGCGTTTTGAGGATCCCTGCTTCCCAGTCGATTAATGTGCCATAGCAGTCAAATGAGATGTAATGAAAACGGGAAAAGTCCATGGGATCAAATCATCGAAGGTTGGAGCCAGGAGCAATGAGACGGTCAAACCAACAGTCAGTCCGTGAATGAAAATTCGTTGGTGAGCAGCAGTAGTTGCGCTAGGTTTGATGCTTGTTGAGTTTCTTTTGGGTCTCTTTTCAGAAATTGAATGGAGATATCCAGTTCAGTTGGAGTGGGATCTCGCGCAAAAATAATGCGGTAAAGAGATTTGCCAATGGCTTCCGGAGTCGATTCTTGTGAAACCCGGTGGGCAATCTGTTGAGCCCGATCGAGGACGAAAGGAGAATTCATCAGGAACAGCATCTGTTGGGGAACGATGGTTTGAGTTCGTCTCGCAGAGCTTTGGTCTGGGGATGCGAAATCAAAAGCCCGGAACAGATTGGGCAGGTCTTGGCGATCGATGTAACCGTAAACGGCCCGCCGTTTCTGATAGGGGCGTTTCGTGATTTCAACGGATTTTCCGCCCATTGCCAGGTCGAGTTCTCCGGAGACGAAAAGCATGGAGTCCCGCAGGGCCTCGAATTCCAATCTTTGCCGGTTCCCCTTCCAGTAAAGAGAGTTGGAGCTGTCTATTTGAGCGGCGGTTTTTCGGGATTTGCTGGTTTGTCGAAAGGTTGCCGAGAGTACGATTTGCCGGACAATTGATTTGATTGACCAGTCATTTTCAATCAGTTCGCTTGCCAGTAAATCCAGAACATCGTGTTGGACCGGTTGGGGACAACGTTGACCAAAATCGCTGGGAGTGATGACCAGGGATTGCCCCATCAAATGCATCCAGACCCGGTTGGCGATAACGCGGGCAGTCAACGGATTACTCGGGCGGGTAAGGTGTTTTGCCAGTTCCAGTCTTCCTGCCCCATTTGAGAAGGGCTTGCGTTTCTGAGAGAGGATTTCCAGGAATTGACGCGGAACTTTCTTGCCTTTTCGACCGCTTTGACCCCGGATGAAAATAACGGGTTGAACGGGGTTGGGAATATCTGTAACAACCATTGCTCGGTCAAGTTCTGGCGGAAGTGTCTTTTGGTACTCGGTGATGTTCTTTTTCAGGCTGGCCTGTTTGTTCTTAGCGGATTCAGAAAGGTAGGCTGTAACGGACTTAGTGGTAATCATGGTTGGCGTGCGATCAGTAAACAGGGCAATGCCCAGTTGGCGTTGAGGTTCCGGCAGTTTGGCCAATCCCGAGTCATTTGCCCCTGCCTCTTTCCAGGCGGTGTAAACCTGTGAAAACAGGTTTCCGTAAATCCTCGCGAGATCGATTCGGGTTTGCGGCGGGTTGATCTTGAGTTCGTTCAGCAGAAGCGGGTTGATGATCGGGGCCTGGCTTTCCCAACGCTGAATCAGTTCTTTTGCTTTTTTGGCAAAATTTTTGTCATTTTCAAGCGATGAAAGTTTTTTCCACGGTGTCCAGGTGGGGTGATCGTTCTTGGCTTGGCGGCGGATGTACTCACGCCAGGCTCTTTCAATTTTTGGATTGATGTTGATTGCGTACTGACCACGGGTTTTGAATTCTGAAAAATCGTCAGAGTGATCACCGGAAAGGATTTTGGCAAAGTAGAGGCCGGTGTTGGCTCGTGCGGTATCACGGATCTTGTTGGTGGACTGTCTGAGAAACTGTTCGATTTCTTTTTGCAGGCCTAGCAGCACCGTTTTTTGTTTTTGATAAGACTCGACTTCTTGCTTGCTGCCAATGTAAGGCAGTTCACCTTCCCGGGTACTGATGAAAACACCATAAAGCGAGTAATAGTCGGCAGTCGGTATGGCATCGTACTTGTGGTTGTGGCATCGTGCGCAGGCAACGGTTAATCCTTGGAGTCCCCGAAAAACAACGTCGATTTTGTCATCGACATCATCGTGAATGTTGTTGAATTTTCTACCGACGGTCAAGAACCCAAGTGCGGCCAAGGACGATGAGTCGTTTCCCAGGTCAAGCTGATCTGCTGCAAGTTGCTCCTCGATGAAACGATTGTAAGATTTGTCAGCATTGAAAGAATGGATGACATAATCTCGGTAGGTATACGCATGGGGGTACTTTCGGCTGGACTGGAAAGAGTAGCCCTTGGTGTCAGCGTATCGGGCAACGTCCATCCAATGCCGTCCCCAGCGTTCGCCAAACCTTGGCGACGCTAGGAGTTGTTCAACCACTTTTTCGTACCAATTGGCCGCAGGGTTGGATTGAATTCGTTCGATTTCGGCAAAGGTGGGCGGAATCCCCAGGAGGGTTCGGTAAAGTCGTTTGGTCAATGTGTAACGATCTGCTTCCGGTGACGGGGAAAGCTGGTGTCGCTTTAGCTTTTTCAGGATTAAGGGGTCAATAGGATTTTGTGACCAGATGTCCGTTACTGTTTTCGAGGTTCGAGGCCGTGTCACTTTTTGGTAGGCCCAGTGGTGGTTGCGGTGTTGAGCGATCCGTTGCTCCATCGACAGTTCAGTTGTCTTTGCTTTTGCGACTGGCCAGGGAAGATCCATTTCAATCCAGGATTTGAAGTGATCAATGATTTCATCGTCAAGTTTTTGATCCGGAGGCATTTCGACATCGCCCCCATAATTTAAGACTTTCAGAATCAAACTAGCCTGGGGGTCTTCCAGGTCGACCGCCGGGCCACTTGCGCCGCCCTTGATGATAGATTCCCGGGAATCGAGCCTAAGATCGCTTTCTTGTTTTTGATTCGAGTGGCACTCAAAGCAATGGTCATTAAGAGTGGGGCGAATTTTCTTTTCGAAAAATTCTAGTTGTTCCTTGGTCGGATCGTCACCGAGAACGGGGGCCGTTACGATCCACCAGAGCAAAAAAAATAAAATGCGATTCACCGAGATACCTCTAAACTTTATTTCATTCCATTTTCGCCGATTCCACGTGAACCGACAAGGAAGAATTTCGGTTTTACAATCAGAAGCACCTGGCGATCGCCCTGATTAAACCGGCATGGGAAGGTGGATAGGATTTGACTTTCTGATTTGGGGGGCTGGCAGTCGAATACCGGAGCCGTTTTTTCAGGGAATTACTGGTTTATCGGTGACTTTTCGGGCTGTCATTGCTAATGAGGTCTTTGGTTGTCGCCTTGTTTGCATTGCAGATTGTCAGCCCTCGTTTTTTCAGAAAAAGAGGCAAACGGATGATCTAGTTCCAGCGAAAGATTCGCAACGCCAGGGCGAAGCTCGTGACGGTCCACAGGACGATCCCGATCAACTGGGGAAAGATGTCGAGCACCCCGTGGTTCTCCAGCATCACTGCTCGCAATGCGTCGACCAGCGATGTGAGGGGAAGTGCTTGAACGAACCACTGCATGAAATCCGGAAATTTCGAAGAGGAAAAAAATATTCCGGCGAATATCCAATTCGGTAACATAAGCAGGTTCATCAGGCCGGAAACCGTTTCAATCGTTTTAGCCCGGGAAGCAACGAGTAAACCGATACCGGCGAATTGGAAAGATCCTAGCAGAATCAATCCGACAACCAGCCAGAGGTTACCGTAGATCTGAACATCGAAAACGATCCAGGCAAAAAGGAACACGATTAAGATCTCAGGGATTAAGAAAAACATTCGACTGGTCATTGTTGCCAACAGAAAGTCAATTCGACGCATCGGAGTTGCAACCAGCCGTTTCAGTAGTCCCCGAATTCTCAAGTCGACAATGGCAAACCCGACACCCCATAGACCGCTCCCCATCAGGTTCATGCAGATCAATCCCGGGATTAAGAAGTCGATATAACGCCCCCCTGGCTCATCCATGATTCTGGTTTTCGATTCGAAAACGTCTTGGCGTCCCTGGGTTCTTTGAAGAAAATCATCAATTGCCATTCGAGCCAGATCACTATTTTGGTTGCGAGGATCAAACCAGTAAGTGAGCGAATCCAGTGAATAGCCCTTGGCAACCGAAAACTCAGAATCACCTGCCGCGATTTCTTCGGGGATCAGTACCAGTTCGGTTTTCCCGGTGCGCAACAAACGACGAGCATCATCAAAAGAAGTTTCACTGACGACAAACCGGCTTTCCGGATCAGATGTCAGTTGTTCTGCGATCTGGGCGGAACGACTCGATTGGACAATCGAAAGGTTGTGTGTTTGTTTCGTCTCGGCGCGAAAAGCCAGTCCCAGTGTGAAGGTTATCAGGATTGGGAAAACATACACCCAGAATACGGCGGCCGGTTCCCGGTAGAACTCCCGCACTCGGGTTAAAATTAACTGCCCTAAGGGCGAAAATCTTTTCCGGGGAGAATTTGTCATGTTGAATGCTGAATTGAAAGATCGGTTAGGTGTTTTGGGAAGTCTCACCGGTTGATTGCAAATGGGATGGGGCTGTAGCGACGGGTTCACTGGACGGGGAGTCGTCGACCAATGACCGACCCGTGAGTGAAAGGAAGACATCCTCGAGCCCGAGGTTCCGAGTCGAAAGGTGGGTCAGCCGACAGTCCAGTTTTTGC
>JAZABE010000906.1:0-2117 GCA_036137535.1 Planctomycetota bacterium
AACGATATTACTGGAAACCAACGTTGGATTCCTCAGGCTGTTGACCAACTTTTTGCCGATCCTTGCGTAGAGCGGTGTCACCAAACCCAACCACAAGCTTGAAATAAACGGCGAAAGAAACGGCACCGGAATCATCCAACGCCTCAGCCCTCGATGTTTGGCATAACAAGCCATCAGTTCACCGTAGGACAATTGGTCCGGGCTTCCGATTTCAAAAATGTGGGAGCCATTCACAGAGCACTTCAAAGCTTCTAGCAAATAATCCAACACATCTTCAACACCAATCGGTTGCGCTTTAACACGCACCCAGCGTGGACAAATCATTACCGGGAGCCTTTCGACTAAAGACCGAATCATTTCGAACGAAAGGCTTCCGGATCCGATGATAATAGAGGCTCGAAATTCAATCACATTTGCCGAAGACGACCGAAGGATATCGCCGACCTGTTGCCGGCTCCGCAAGTGTTGCGAAAGACGATCATCTGGATTCCCCAATCCCCCAAGGTAGATAATGCGGCTCACGCAATTCCGAGTACAGGCATCCGCGAAATTCTATGCACCTTGATAATCTTTTTCTTCAAAATCTCCGCTGTCACCCATCGAGTGGACCAGGTAATAAGCCGTGTCAATACCTTCCAACGCTGCATCAAGCGATTCTGAATTTTGAACATCGCAGACGATGTTTTCGACATTTCCGCGGTCCGAAAAGCTCCCCACATGGTGCTGCCGGATTCCGCACCGTACGGAATAACCCTTGTCAATCAGGAGATTAAGCAACCGCCCACCGATGTAACCGGTGGATCCGGTTAATAAAATATTATCCATTTCTTAGAATTTTCATTCAATTAAAGCCGGGATGAATCCAAGCAAGATTCAATCCGAATAGACAGTTATACGTTACAAAAGCACCTGCGGATTCAAAAGGGTACACTTCCGCGTGAAAACTCCCAACTTCTGGGGACGATCTCTACCAATATCTGCAAACGCCATGACCCAATCGACTCAAAACAACCCGGAAAAAATGAACTGCATGGAGATCTGGGGTGGAAACCAGCAAACCAACAAACAATTCAACACTCCAGGACTCAACATCATCCTGGACAGCCAGCCTTTCCAAAACAGCAACACCGGTGGCGGAGATATTTATTACTTCACGTCCTGTGCCTCCGGGAGAATCACCCGCATTTTACTGGCGGATGTCAGTGGTCATGGAGAAGATGCCGCAGATTTAGCCATCTCACTAAGAGATTTAATGAGAGAAAACGTTAACAAAATCAACCAAAGCCATTTCGTCAAACAGGTCAATCGCGAATTTGCCAGCACCGCAAACAGTCAAGGTTTTGCGACCGCCTTAATTGTTACATTCTTCAGGCCAACCCGAACACTATCAATCAGCAATGCCGGGCACCCTAATCCTTTTTTCTACAGCCAAGCAAGGCAAAAATGGGCAACCTTGGATTCACACCAGTTCTCATGCAACTCGTCAACCGCTGAACAATTGTACAACCTACCCTTGGGCGTATTGCAAAACACGGGCTACCCCAGCACCAGTACTAAAACAAGACAAGGTGATTTACTGTTTTTATACACCGATGCCTTTAATGAGTGTATCGATAAAAACGGCCAACCCATTGGGGTGACTGGATTACTGGATACCTTGAATAGAACCAAAACTGGCACTCCGTCCGACGTGTTGCCGAACCTGAAGGAAGAACTCAAACGGTTGTCACCCTCAAACCTCAAGCAAGACGATGCTACTGCCATTGTTGGAGAATTCACCGACACCAAGATCAACTGGAAAGACAATCTGGCGGCGCCATTCCGCCTACTTCGCAAAACACGGGACCGCACGCAAATTACTTGAGAATTGAGAGTCGGTTTGCGATGTTCATGCACATCGCTCGCTGAATTGGCAATTTTTGGTTTCGGTTTTCAGGCTCAACGCTACCCGGATGTTTTTACCGTCACGGGTTCCGGGCGGGTGTTTCCAGAAACCCCAGTTGCTTGAATGCATTTTGCAACTGGGCCCGGACACTGCTTTCTATGGATTGTCCGCCTCTTTTTCCCAAAGGCCGTTTTTCCAGTGGGTCTTTAGCCATATGAAAAAGCCGGCCATC
>JAZABE010000907.1:0-5759 GCA_036137535.1 Planctomycetota bacterium
TATCACTGGCACACCGGTTACGTTCCGCCACAAACCGTCGCTGCACCTCATCTTGGTGCTTGGATGTCCAAAATTTTGGGTCCCAAGAACCCGGCTATCCCCGCCTTTATCGATATCGGCCAACGACTGGAGGGTGTTGGTGAGAAAGAAGAACTCAAAGCATTTCATACCGGCGGTTTCCTGGGAACTGAATTCGGCCCCTTCCTTTTACCCTATCCCAAGAATGCCATCCAAAGTGTCAAACCGCCTAAAGGAATGACACCCGGCCGCTTTGAATCTCGGGAGAGACTTTTCCGTGAACTGGTTAAACGGAGTGCTGCATCTGAACTTGCCAGTGATTACCATCAACAATCAATGATTCGGTCCTTGGAAAATGCCTATCGCCTTTTAAACAGCAAAGACCGTGCGGCATTTGACTTGACGCTTGAGCCCAAAGCGTCCTATGAAAAATATGATACTGGAAGGTTTGGGCTTGGTTGCTTACTGGCGCGAAGACTGACCGAAGCCGGGGCAAGATTTATCGAAGTCACTACCGAATACGTTCCATTTGTCAGTTGGGATACCCACGAAAACGGCCACACAACGGTTGCCCGGATGAAAAAAGATATTGACCGTCCAATCGCCCAATTAATCCTGGATCTCGAAGAACGAGGCCTGCTTGATCGAACGCTTGTGATCCTGGCCAGCGAATTCAGCCGGGACATGATGATTGAAGGCGTACCGGGAAGCAAGGCCCGCGATCAATCTCGGGCCAAAACCGATGTCTTAAAAGAAATGAAACATTATGGACAACATCGTCATTTCACTGGTTCCAGTTCCGTTTTGATGTTTGGTGGTGGGATCAAGAAGGGATTTCTCTATGGTGAAACAAGAGACGAAAGACCCCTGATGGTGACGAAAAACCCAATCTCCGTTTCTGACCTTCACGCCACAATTTTTCACGCGATGGGAATCCCACCTAACGCCGCCTTCGAAATCGAAGACCGCCCCTTCTATGTGACCAAAGACGGTCAAGGAAAGCCCCATCTCGATCTATTCGCCTAACCGTCTTCTCCCTCGGTTTCCGGCAACTTTTCGCAAATCCAAGGTCCCTGGGTGACTTTGGTCCCAGGAACCAATCAATTTCCCCCAATTGAAATAGACGAAGCGGGAAATATTTGATAGCAGTTAACTCCCCAAACGATGGGCTCAGCCAACAAGTCATCTGCTGGGACCGCAGTTCTGCGGAACAACTGGAGACACATGCTTTCAAACGCTCAAACTACCGACTCCTCAAAAAGTCAACTCGAGAGACTTTTGCGTTACCGCGCGGCAGCCGAAATGGCCGTCACCCTCTTCTTGCTGGAAATTGCAATCTGGAACCCTTCGCCCCTAGCCAGAATGATAATCGGGGCGACTATCTTTGCCTTGATCATTCGAATTTATACCTGCTACGCAACCCAGGCGGAGCGTCAGACAGACAAACCCAAGAAGAGTGGCTTAACCATTGTTCTGGCTTCAATGGCAATCGCCCTGTTGGTCTGCGGGATTTTCTACGGGTTGGACCTGTGGTCTCCTGTGACTAATCTTTTTTCACAGCGTTCTCTCTGGGATTGGACGACCGTCAAGATCCCGACCGTTGTTTTGCAACAACTGCTGTTTCAACTCGTTTTTATCCCCGCCCTATATTTCATCACCAGCAACGCCAAGAAAACCGTTTTGATTTCCGCCACGGTTTTTGGATTGCTCCACCTGCCCAATCCGATGTTAATGGTTTGTACTTTCCTGGTTGGACTGGCCTGGTTCTCACTTTCAGTATTCCGCCCCCGGCTCATCCCCATTACGGTTTCCCATCTATTGCTAGCCGTCGTGATCGCAAGTGTAGCAGACGAATACGTACTGGACATGCGGGTGGGCCAAGCCTGCTTCCAAAAGTGGCCCTCGTTGATCCAAGGTCAAACTGATCAAAAATCTCTAACGGTTTACCCTCGAGTCATCGAGGGGGCAATACGATCCGTAACCCAAGAAAAAACAGACGTTTGGATCTGCGGAAATGCCTATGACGGCCACCGGGCCAAACCTCCCACCACCGTCTATGCCGTACTTGGAAATTTCGATCCAACGGATCAAGAAGGAAAGAGTTGGAATCCCCAACACATTACCTCGACTTCCAATATTGGCCCGGAGGGCAACTTTAGACTAACCCTGAATTCAAACCGCTATGCTTCTGCAACGGAAATTCGCCTTTTCGCAAGACACCAAACCGGCTGGTGTTACCCAGTCAATGGCTCCGCTCGATTTGAAATCCATGCAAGCGATTTCATTGGAGAACGGGTTTGCCTTTACCCAAAATCAATCCAGGGAAACATTGGGCACACCAAGCACCGGGCAAACCGAACAGACCTGGTGGGTTGGGGATTCCAGCTCGAACCTCGCCAATTAATCGACTCAATCTTAGTCCTACACCGGGGCAAAACCATTTCCATCAAACCAGAAAGAAGACCCCGGAAAGAAATCGCGAATTACTTTTCTGACCCGAACCTTCTGGAATGCGGATTGGTCATGCGGATTCCAATGACCATCGAATTGGATCAGGCTGCCTTTTACGTTAGGAACTCAAGAGGTACGCTAGAACGATTACCCGTGAACCTGAAACAGGCAGCGGATCAACAATTGGCTAACCGAAGAACAAACCCCGTTCGTTGAATACCGAGAATTCCGGCCATTTGCCCAGGTGTTTTCGATGCTTCATCTTGAGAATCCAAGCCCCTCATCGCCCACTTGCCTAGTTTGCATTCGTTTCTCTATCGATAGAAGCAGAGAATTAACGGCCAAAGCTGATGAGTGATTAGCGAATCCCTGACGGCTCCTCAGCCGGCCGTCGATCAATCCGCCATTCAGCCTTCCATGACTGAAAACTATGCTCAAAGAAGAGCCAAACGTGCTGGCCCTTAACCAGAGTCACCATGACTTCTGGCTGTTCCCACAGCGCGGCACCTGTCTCAACAGAACGAATGGTCGCCGTCCGACCGCGATCATGGGTAAGCACCCAGCCGTCCTTTCCAAAACCTGCGAAGCAGCCAGCAGCAGTCCAAAGCGGTTTCGGCTGCCCGACTTTCCAGCACACACTTTCCCCAACTGGCCCACGTCGAATGGTGGCGACGACGTGCTTGCCGTCGGGAGCGATTCCATAGTGGTCTATATCAGGGTGCCACTCCGTAATCTTCGGTACGCCGCTCTTTAGGGAAACGACCAACAGCGGGTACGTGTTGTACCAGTTCGTCTCCAATTGGCGACCTGCCTGAACCAGCAGGTGGTTCTTATCAATCCAGCTCCCCTGATAAGCGTGCACTGGAAGCTCAAACGAGACCGCTTCTGCTTTGTCTTTTAACCAGCGAACAACTGCCGTGCAACTCAACGTGGCATCTTTTCCCTTGTTTTGAAAACATACGATGCGTTCCGTGGCTGGCTCGTACGCAGCCCGAGGACGCGATCGTGCATAGCCGATCCCGGGGGAATAAGGGTAATACCGGAACGGCCCCATTTGGAATGGACCCGCGACCATCTTGCCGGTTCTCGGATGCAGGACCCTTAGACGGTCTCCTGCGTAAACTCGAAAGTACTTTCCGTCCGACGAAAAACTGATTCCAGAAACTCGACCGGGTTGTTGGATGGGGTCGGTCAATGGCTTTAGAGTCTTGAGGTCCCAGAACTGCAACTCGTTAATCGTTGGCCTCGTTGCCAGAATGTCACCACGAGGACTGACAACCGGATCGATCCAGTCGCCCTCTTCCATTTCGTGCGGAACCGCTACCAATTGGTTGATGGCGGCCTCGCGAGGAGCATTTACCATCACGTAGCCCCATGTCTTGGTGACGACTTTCGTGCTCTGCGGTATCAGGATCGGGCGGTTCCAACCGCGGACCGGAATGGGTTGAATCCGTGCGCCGTCAGGAGTCAATGGGATGAAGAATTTACCGCCATTCCATTGATCCACCAAGACGGCCGTCTGATTATCGCTGACAGAGATTTCCGCCTTCGTGTCGATGCGGGCTTTTCCTTTAATGAAAACATCCGCTGTTTTCCTCAGGGCCAACTTCCGGCCATCGACGGTCGTTGGGAGAGACTCATCGGTAGCGCCAATCGGCAAGGTCATGGCCGCAGAGACCGTCAACAGAAAGACCAGAATGGACATGTGCATTGTAATGGATCTACTTACAGGGTTCTTCTATCCGCCCCTGAATTCAAAAGCAGTTTTCACCGATCGGTGGATTGTCACCGCGCAATGTACCATTCTAACGACAAGAATTCTACCGCCTCGTGGCGCAGCCGTGACGCGATAG
Organism: Planctomycetota bacterium; assembly: GCA_036137535.1. Taxonomy (GTDB): domain Bacteria; phylum Planctomycetota; class Planctomycetia; order Pirellulales; family Pirellulaceae; genus JABAAE01. The sequence goes on from JAZABE010000907.1 coordinate 4,323, forward strand.
AACAAGTTGCGCTAGGTCGCAGAGTTCCGGGCCGGCCCTCCTCGAAGGCAGTATCGCTGGGGAGGTAGGGCGGAAATTGTTTTGCGTTCGGTACGCAGTCATCGTTTCTGCCGACGGTTACTCTTGATCAGATGACGGTCACCGTCACGAATTGAGGTATTCGAGATAGCCCCCGTCGTTTCGCTCTATTTTTTTCGGGGTTCTTCGTCAGAATCCAAGCCCCTCATCGCCGCGGACCCGCTCTCGACCGAAACTAGATCTTGGCACCCACACCCTTGGTCAATGTCATGAAAGCGGATTCCAAATTAATTTCTTCTTCACCGAACTTCACGATCGGGTAGCCGGCAGAAATGATCACCGAAGCAATCTCGGCATAGTCATCCACACCCTTCTTCAGTGTGGCCAGGATGACGTCGTCACCCATCGAAACACTGTCCACCAGCTCTATTGATTCAACCAATTTTGCGGCGTCTTCCTGGTTTCCTTTGACACCAATCTTCAAGACAATTCGATCTCGAACCTGCCGCATGACCTCAGAAACTTCCGCATTGACATTCATGACTCCGCGATCAATGATACCCACCTTGTTGCAAATATCAGCAAGCTCAGGAAGGATGTGACTGGAAACGACTATCGTCTTCCCCATCTCCCCCAACCGGCGAAGCAAGTTTCGCATTTCGATTCGAGCCCGAGGGTCCAATCCACTCAGGGGTTCATCCAGAAGCAACACCTGGGGATCATGCAGTAATACTCTTGCCAATCCAAGTCGTTGCGTCTGTCCCCGCGACAAGGTATTGGCAAAGGCATCGCGTTTAAAATCAAGGTCGACAACATCCAGCATTTCATTGCATTTTTTTCGGCGTGCGTCTCCCTTGATCCGATAGGCCGCTGCAAAAAATTCCAGATATTCAATCACTTTCATATCATCATACACCCCAAAAAAATCAGGCATGTACCCCACAAGCCGCCGGATTTCCTTGGCATCGTTGTAAATAGAATGGCCACAAATATAGGCCTCGCCTTGTGTCGGCTCCAACAAGGTTGCGATGATTCGCATCGTCGTCGTTTTACCGGCGCCGTTGGGGCCAATAAAGCCAAACAAATCGCCCTGCTCCAACTCCAGGTCAATTTCATTGATAGCGAACAGATCGCCATATTTTTTTGTCAGTCCTACTGTCTTAATCAATTCAACAACCTCGGTTGGAAACGGGACCAGGGCATCCCTGGAATCAGTTATACGATTTGCCAGAACTCGGTTTCACCGGAATGATGACCCGGTAATAAGTCCATGATTCTTCATATTCTTTTTCAAGTTCGTTGTCGTTGATGACCAGGGTATTTGCGGGCTGTCTAGATCTTCCCACTAGGATTGCGTGTTCAGATCCAATCAAGTCACTAAAGTCTACCTGAGCTTGATACCGGTGAAACAAATTAACA
>JAZABE010000908.1:0-2973 GCA_036137535.1 Planctomycetota bacterium
TCTGCGCGTAGGCAATTTCGGAAAACAAGAAACAGGTGAGGCCCAACCACAAGGCAATCAGGTATCGGTTCATGAAGGTGATTTCCATCGAAAACAAGCGGGGAATAACGTCATTGTAAACCTTTCCCTCAACAATTTCGACATTGCGATTACCTACTCACGGAAATAGATTACCACGAACCGGCCCTGTCCCGGGAACTCGTCACGCATGATCTAGGTTGCAAATGAAGTGATACCGGCTTTCGATCGCTTATTCCAAAAAAAAAGCCGCGACGGGTCAGGTCGCGGTTTTGAATTAGAGCGGCGAAAGTATTTTGGTCGACGATAACGATTGCGGATCAAACAACCGGAACGCGAACCGTCTAGGAACAAGCCCTAAACAAGTTCTTTTCGATTTCCGACCAACGTTCGAAGTCTTTCAGCAAGTAAACTTGCGTCAAACGGCTTCTTAAACGTTTCATTGATCGCTGAGCGATCAAAGCTCATAGGCTGTCCATCATCGGGCAGCAGAGCGATCAAAATCGTTTCACCAAAATCGGTGTTCTTTCGCAGATTTTGGCAAATCTGCAACGCCTCAACTTTGCCAATTGAAAAATCTACGATGATGCAATCGGGGTGGAAACTCTCAGCTTGAATACCAGCTTCAAATCCACTTGCAGCAACGCCAACTTTGAAAGATTTTTCAGGCGGCAACTCTCGGCGCAGATTCTCAATCAAAACTTGGTCTTGAGCAACGATCAAGACTTTAGCCATTGCCTCATCTTCCAGGTCGCCAAGTGGCATCCCGTGCTCTTTCAAAAATTTGATCAAAAACTCTCGCGGGATCCGTCGGTCTTGTGATCCGGGTATTCGGTAGCCCTTGAGGCGTCCCGAGTCGAACCACTTACTTACCGTTCGCGGAGCCACCTTACAGATCTTTGCGACCTGTCCAGTCGTGAATACCTTCATCTGGGCTCTCCGTAACTCTTCTTGTTTTTGTTCAACTCGACCTCCAGTCGAACTCGCCACACATCCGTAATGGATATTGAAAAATTCAATATTTTACGAATATTGGGTCTGGCCATATTGAACTAGTTTTTTTCCGGCTGGCTTGGATCAGGTCCGTCTAATCCTTACCTCTATACAAATCGCTGAACGAGATTCACACGATTCCAACATTCCTTTGTCAAAACCGTCGACGATCGAATCACAAACAACAATGCGGCGGACAAACTCGGGGAGAATTGATATCGACGTCCTTGCGGGTCAATGACGTTCCTATCGCTAGACATTCCGTGTCTAATTCCCCCCTAGCAGGTGCTGGTTCTTCGTGTTTTTCCAGCGTCTCCGAAGATACAAATGGAAATGAAGAAACAACTCCTTCCGAATGTTAGTTTCGTTAAAAACGAGGGTAAGACTTTAGAAAGATTCACAAATCATTCCACGAACACGGTTTGAAATCGCCATAACCGTTAATCGAATTACGCCGAATGTGAAGAGAGTGAAGATATAACGGGGTATACCGCTCACTTCGGTTTTCGATTTGAATCCGTTTGAAGGGGTTTTGAAACCCGAGCCCCGGACAACAACCCGCTAGCAAACAGTTGTTTTCCCGTAAAAAACAAACTTTTGGCCAGCGGGACCTTTTCGACGAACCCCTAAGCCACTCCTTTGCCACTGCTGGACTGACTGGCCTCGGATTTTGCCACGGCTTCTTGTGAAATATTTCCTTTTTCGTCCACATCTTCGAAACGCACAGAAACCTTGGTTGAGATCCCTGACTCCAGCATCGTGACCCCATACAAGGTATCAGCGGCCGTCATGGTCTTTTTAGAGTGAGTCACGACCACGAATCTGGTCCAACTCAAAAACCCTTTAAGAACTTCGACGAAACGCCCAATATTAGCCTCATCGAAGGGTGCATCGACTTCATCTAATACACAAAATGGACTGGGACGAAATTGGAAAATTGCCAGCAGTAACGACACGGCCGTTAAAGCTTTCTCTCCGCCGCTAAGTAACGAATTGCTAAATTCGGCTTTTCCGGGCGGCGTTGCCACGATGTCAATTCCAGCCTCCAGTTCGTCAACCCCTTCCTCTAACACCAAATCTGCCTTACCTCCACCAAAATTGCGACGGTAAAGCGTCTGGAAATTCTTTCGAATGGCTTCCAAAGTTTCAACGAAGATCTTTCGGCTGTCGGTGTTAATCCGAATGATGATTCGCTCCAACGATTCTTTGGCTTTTACCAAATCCTGAAACTGTTCCTCCAGAGAAAGGTACCGATCTTCCAAATCCTCCAATTCCTTCAGGGCATCCGTGTTGACGGCTCCAATACCAGTTATTTTTTTTCGCAATGACTCAACTTCTTCTTCTGCTTCATCCCGATCCTCAATCACAAACTCAATATTTGCTTCGCTGATTTCCCTCAACTCAAGTCCGTAATCGTCTCGCAGCCGCTCTTGCAGCGCAGCTTGAAGGTTTCCAATTTGGCCCAATTCAAGTTCGATCTTATGTTTTCGATTTTGCCATTGCTTAATATTCCCGCTCAATTCTGAATTAGACTGCTGCAACAGGTCTCGGCGATCGACAACCTGCTTCCGCTCATCAGAGTGATTCATCACTCGAGCGGTCAATTCGTCACGCTCCTCAACCAAGACCACTAATTCATTTTTCGCGGATTCAATTTTCTCCCCACTTTCTGAGATTCGTTCCTGATTCGATTCGATTTCCTGTTGAATCTGAACTTTTTGGCCTGCGGTATCGGCCAAAGAATGACCGATTTGTTCCAAGGAGGATTCTACCTTTTCACGGTTCTTTTCTTCAGTCGCCAACAACAGCTTCAATTCGTTTTGCTTCGCTTGAGCCTGGGCAACTTCTCGCTGGAGCCGCTCGATCTGCTCAACCTGGGCTGTCCGTTCCATCACAACCGCTTGCAACGACTGGTCATCAATTTCCATCTGCTGCGACATCTGTTCAAACTCAGCGTCAACC
>JAZABE010000909.1:0-8349 GCA_036137535.1 Planctomycetota bacterium
CAGCTACGGCTACACATTGCATGAAGTTGACACCGGGAAGTCAACAACACTTGATGGTTATCCTGTTGATTCACCAATTAAGACAGTCTTTAGCCCAGATGAACAATGGGTCGCGTACCCTCAGTTCGGTCCGGCTTACAGAATTATCAACACCGGCAGCGGGGCCGAGGCGCTGGCCTTAAAACATGCGACCGATGTCCGCTTTGACAAAGAAGGAAACACCGTCACCGTGACTGAGGGGGGGGCTTCTGACGTCACCTATGAACTGCCTTCTGGAAAATTCTTGGACCGGAAACCCGCTAACCGGCCATCGGTTGCCCCTTTCAGCCCGGACGGCAGGTTTTTCACTGTTGGTGAGGCGGTCGAGGACAGTTCTGGGGGCGGCCTGAGCGGACTCGATGAGGGAGAAGAATTGGGGGGAATGGGAATGAGCGATGATAGATACACGTTCAGAGTGCAGGTTATTGAAACCGCCACTGGAAAGAAAATCTTTAAGTTTGAATCCGAAGAGGAGAGTTCCCTCGACTTTGGTTTTTAAAATTGTTTGCCGTTCATGTTTTCCCGGCATTCGGCCCGGTTCTTTTCAAACCGCTCCAGCTGCTTCTGGAGCTCAGCATTGGCCCTGGCGATCGCCGCCGGCCGGCCATTGGCGTTCTCAATAGACCGGGCGTGGGCGGTTTTGGCCATGGATTCAAATCGATCCAGTTCGGCCAAGCGAGCCTGGTAAACCTGCTGAATTGCTTCGGCATCAATCGATTCGAGGTACTGGTCCAAGGCCACCTTCAAACCGGCTGCGATTTCCGGTTGTTGCTTGATCAAGTTTGTTTTTTCCCGGTAATCCTCAACCACGTTGAACAGTTTTTGCTCGCCGGTCAACAAGTGCTCCATCAGCTTGTAGTCGCCCTTGCGAATCACGCTCAGCGGAGGCGCAAAATAACAGGGGTAGTGAAAAACCAGTTCGTCGACCGGCCGTTGAACCTGGGCCTGGTTGCCGTAGGTCAACAAATGTTTCAAGCTGCCACCATCCAGGTCCGCCGGCAATGGCTCCTGGCTGCCTGCGCAGTCATGCAACGTGGGCAGCAGATCCCATTGAGCGATCGGGACGTCGCACTGGCTGTTTTCCTTGACGCCCGGGCCGGCCACCACGAAAGGGACTCGAAGACCGCCCTCGTACAGGTTGGCTTTGCCACCCCGCAGCGAACCGTTGGGTGTCAGCCCCCCGCCGTTGTCCGATGTGAAAATAATGTAGGTGTTCTCGAGCTGGCCGGTTTGGCGAACGGCCTCTCGAATCGCCCCCAGCCCCTGGTCCACCTCGTCCAGCATCGCCGCATACTGTAACCGCCAGGAGCTGATTTGCTGGCCACTGGGGATCTGGTCCACCGGCAGGTAATCGCTGTCGGCAAGGTATTTGCCCCGAGGCAGATTCCGATACTTTTCAATCAAGTCCGCCCGGGCAGCATGGGGCACGTGCACCGCGTAGTGAGACACCATCAGGAAAAAAGGCCGCTGACCGCTGTACCGGTGAATAAAATTGACGGATCGCTCGCGAAGGGAAGCCATCCGCTTGGGATTGTCCGCAGGGAGAGGGCGACGATCTTTGAGCCCGAAAAATTCACCATGAAAATTCCCGTTCGGAGCGTTGCCATCAATCTCATCCGTGACGTCGTAACCGATGGTCTTCATTTGCTCTCCACCCATTCCCTTGCCGAAATGAGCCGTGACATAGTCTGGATCAGCAGCTTTCAGGACGTCAGCCAGGGACACCTGATCCTGCCATTGCAGCTTGCGCTGCAGGGCGAGGACATCGTGCACAAAGGTGTACTGAAGTCGCCCGGGAGTCTTGCCAAACTGGATGCTTTTCCGGGAAGGCGTGCAGGTCGGGGCCGGGGCGTAGGCGCAGGAAAATTTCATGCCTTGTTTGGCAAGTTGCTCCAGGTGCGGCGTCTGGTTGAAGTCGCTGGCGGATTCGGGATCCTGGTTCATCATTCGCACCGAAGTGTCGGCCCACCCCAGGTCATCGACGTACACGATGATGAAATTCGGTTGGTCCGTCGCACCAATCGCAGTGCCCAGCAAAACGATCCCTGCAAAAATTAAATCTCTCATGGCTTTCATTTTAACCACGCTGGGCCGTCTTATCGGCACTCGGGATTGGAACGGTAACAGCCCCTGGCCTCCCGGATTGCCAGCTCGCAATCTTGAGACCCGCAGCGCACCGAGGGAGTCTGCGGCTCGTTGCCTCAGCTATTTTTCTTCCTTGATTCGAATGTTTTTGAATTCAACCCACATGGGGGCACCGGCATGAAGCTGAAATGCCAAAATGCCGTCCAGCTTCTGACCGGTAGGATGATTGTCAGTGCAATCAAGGATCAGGCGGCCATTCATGAAGTGCCGCAGGTGATTTCCTTGGGCCACAATCACGACGTCATTGAATTCATCGACCTTGAACAGCTGGGCAAACTCTTCCGGAGTAATGACGTTGCCGCGAAGTTCTCGTTTGCCCTTGGAGTCCCAAACGGTCCGCTCGCCTGCCAGGCACATTCGGCCACGCTTGCCCCCCTCTTCGTAAATAAACCCGGCAACATTTGGCATTTTGTCAGAGTTTCTGATTTCATGTTGGTAACCTCGCACAACCCACGGGTTGCGAGGCTTTCCGTCGGTGATGTGTTTGGACCGGTATTGGATTCCCGAGTTGTTAACGCTAGAGACTTTGAACGACAATCGGAGCTGAAAATCTTTGGTTTTGCCTGCTTTCCAAATCAAAAACGTATTGCCATTGGCCCGATTGGCCTTGGTGGTCTCTCCGCGGATAACACCCCCTTGAACAGACCATAGCCGGGGATCGCCAGCCCATCCGTCGAGATTGCGCCCATTAAAAATGGACCGCATGCCTTTGGGTTCGGCCGGAGCTTTGGTTTCGTCGGTGGGACTCGTTTCGGTGGCAATCGTTTCGGTGGCCGTCGTTGGGGTGGCCGTCGCAGAATAAAGCACAGCGACAATTACAAGCTTTAAGACTTGGTTCATTCGAGAATCAGCCTTTCCGTGAATGAAGGTTTTGGGTTTGGAATCGCCATCGCATTATACCACCGATTTAGAGCCTGGGTCAGCGAAGGCTTGGTTTTCAGGCAACCAACGATTCGCACCGGCTCGCCGCCATCTGCCTGATCCGTTTTTGCTATATTAGGCCGGTAGGCAATCGGTGTTTTAATCCAGAACCCAACTTAAACCCCCGCCATCCTTCCTCCTACACTCTCGTTTTCCTCAACACTTTGGGACATCGCATGGGTCGCAAGCAAAAATCCAAAGCCGGGGGAATCGTCATGGGAATCACACTCGTGGTCCTGTCCATGGTTGCCCTCTGGAAAAACGAGACCCGCTATAATTATTTCCGCAGTGCCCAATCCACCGTTCCGCTGGAATCCCTGGCGGACGCCTTGCCAGGCCAACTTTTCTCTTACACGGGCAAGCCAGACGCCCAACTGACCCTGAAAGGCCACTACGCCCAGCAATTCACAGGCTACCTGGGCGTTTGGGCAAAGACTGAAATTTATTCCTGGACTGAAGACACCGATGAAGACGGGCACACCTCTTACCGCAAGGGCTGGCACCATTCAGTCGAATCGAATTCTCGCAATTCAGGAGTGAAAAAGCTACTTGCCAACCAAATATGGTTGCCGCCAAAATATGAAATCAGCGAACTGACCGTTCTCTCCAAGCAGATTCAATTCGTCGACCCGGCCAACACGATCCCCGTCTCCAGCCTCACGATCAGCCCCACCGGATTGGAACTCGGGTTACGTAAAGACGAACCTTACCTCTACCGCTCAAGATCGCGATCAATCTCTCGCGATCCCCGTATTGGTGATGAGCGAGTCAAGTACCGCGGCATAACCGTACCCGTCGAGGCCACCTACTTCGGCAAACACAACAATGGCCAAGGAGTTGCTGAAACCAAAGACATGAGAACGGGCTGGATCAATAAGATCATTCAGGATTCCGGGATCCTCCACCACCTTGTCGCTGGCGATCGCACGACTGCTTTAAGCTCGATTCAGCGACACATGGACCGCCTAAAATGGTTGATCCGCGGCATTGGCACGGCAACAATCTGTGGTGGTTTCATCTGCTTTTTTTCAGTGTTTGCTCGCCTCTTTTTCAACCTCCCCATCCTGGGAGAACTGGCGGAAAAAGGTGCCATCCTGCTAGGCACCGCGATCGGAATTCCCGTGGCCCTGCTCACGATTATCACCAGTTACCTTTTTGCTCACCCCCTGCTCTTGATTGGATTTATGTCCCTGATCGTGGGAATCGTTTATCGCCTCCGCAAACGAGGGTTCAGCCAGCAGGCTTCGCTGAAGTCTGCCGTCGACAAGATCTATGGGCATCGCCTGTCCGAATTGGAGCTCAAGGAAAAGCAGTTTGTGGAGCTGGTGCATCTCGCCAAATCCGGAGAGGGTCTGACAAAAGCGGAAACCGAGTTCCTGTGGCAATGGGGAAAAAAGCAGAAATGGTCTCGCGACCAATGCAACCAGCTGATTGAAAAAGCAACGGCTTTCCGAGATGTTGGCGTGGACAACCTGACCACCGAGGAGCACCTGCTCCAGCTCATCAAGCTGGCCATGGCGGATGGCTATGTCTCTGCGCTGGAACTGAGATCTATTCGGCATGTTGCCAAACAGGCCGGGTACGATCGCACTGGGATCCAGAAGATCATCGACCACGTCCGCAAGATCGCCAAAACGGACCCCTGAACGCCAGGCCGAGCCTCTCTAGCAATCGCTCTCATCACCCAGATCATCATGGTCGGGATCACAATCACCCAATGAATCCCACAAGTGCATCCAGAACAGAAATTTCCAGAAGTTCATGATTAAGATCTCCGGTTTAAGGTCGTCGGGTATTGCCTCTTGCTTATTCGTCTGTCTTGGCAATTTATTGGCAATTAAATTTCATTCCCGAGCAGGTGCCCGTCGTTGCAGCAGCAATTCATGTTTTTAACAATCGAGATCCAGGTTCTGTGTCGCATGAATCTGACCTCTCACCACTCATGGATGACACACGCATTCAAGCGGTTTATTAGTTGTTCTTTCTTGTTAGTCACTCGATCACGTGACTTGCCCATGTAAAGCACAGTTGTTTGGTCGTCAGGGATCGTTGGGTAGGGTGCGGTTTTTTCTCGTAGCCAGTAACATCTGTGCTGATCGGGGCACGTAACGTAAGTCAGGTGGATCCAATGGTGGATCTGATCTGATTGTCGGATCGCATCGGCCGAATGACTATTTGGGCTCGATGGCTTTGGCACCGAAAGCTGCTAGGTCAGGTGTTGGGCTCTTTACACCCGTTTTGGGTAGTTCTGTACCGGTAGTCCAAACAACAGCGTTGAGGATTAACGTGCGCAAATCATCATTCTTCCAGTTCTTGTAGAAGTGGGGCATGACGATACCGAATCCTCTTCCCTTATCAGCTCGCTGGACACACCAGGCAACAGCTTCTTTTTTGGGTGCTTCCGGTGGTTGCAACGAGGTTGCGATGATCGTGACATTCGGCGCTGGCTTGTTTCCCTTGGGCCCGAAATAGTTGTTGCCGTACGGTTCATCTCGTACGGTGAATGGCTTCCAACCCTGACAAATTGGATGGTCGGGTGAAGCAGGCTTGATCTCAGCTTTGTCAAATATTTTTGCATAAGAAACGTGATGTGTACTCCCAGGATTAGCGAAATACCCGCCCATCCATTGGAGCAGCGGATGCTCGCCTGTTGGTGAGACATCTTGCTTCTTCAGACCGGTCGCATAGTGAATGCAGACGATTCCGCATCCGCGTCTCATCATCTCATGCAAATGTGCCAGATTTCGAGCCGCATCCTCAAAACGATTCGCTGGAAATGTGTCACCAAGAAACACAACGGTATTAGCAGCGGCTCGTTGTTCTGCTGTCGGCCACTTTAGCGAAACTGATGCGGTTATCCCATTTACGTTGGATAGGGATTCAACGCAGTGTTTTATAAGATGAGCGCCGGCTTCCGGTTCATGCGATCCCGGCCCGTGATTGCTTGGTCCAACGACGATTAAAACGTGTGTTTCTGCGGATGCAATTCCGCAAATTGTAAAGAACAAAATCGAAATGGCGGTACATACAAGCCCGCGGCTTGAAAGTTTCCACTGACAGGTAGTTCTCACTTGTCTCTCCGTAAAGTCCTGAATCAATAGACACATCGTTTTTCGCTTCCCTTAATAATAACCGCAGTCAGTTGTATTGTGAAAATCGGTGAATTTAGCTGCCTAAGAATGACGCGTGATTCCAAAAACACGAAGAGTCTCAAACGCCCCAGGAACATCAACCAAAGACAAGCAGAGCAGCAGATTGGGAACATCTGTCAGTTACCAAGCAAAAGCCGTGGGTCAAACTGAGCCAGAACATCCGGGTGACACGCGAACATGAATTGTTATGTCAGGAAAAGTACGCACCGGCGGCGATAGAGGCCTTTATTGGCCATGATCCAGAAACTTACGACGCTTGGTACAAGACCGTGACCGATGAAGATTTCGTGGCTCGGGCTGGGCAAGGTACCAAATGGGTACCAAATGATTCGCGGGAAGGGCGTCTGAAACGCCCAAAAGATAAAACACAAGAACTAAAAAACCCCGTTCCCCCGGCGAATCCGCCGAACGAAACGAGGTCATGGTGCCAAGGAGTGATCCCGCTGGGACTCGAACCCAGGACCACTTGATTAAAAGTCAAGTGCTCTACCAACTGAGCTACAGGATCTCCGCCAATTTGGCAAGTTTATCAGTGTCGATAACGCTGCCCATCATGTCAAGACAGCCTCGCGATGAAATCGCGAGGCTCTGGTTCCCGGTGTATTCGTTTACCCTTTCCCACCCGGTTTCTTCTTCCCAAAGCAATCCGGCCGAGACGGCCCCCACCCTTTTGCCCGGTTCCACGGACGTCCCATCCGGAAATACCGGGTGTTTTTTGTTCGTTTCCCCCGATGTTTTGGCCGCAATCATCGTTTTTTGAGTTGACAGTTTCAAAGGCTGGCCTGATAATTTGGGATTCCCCAAAATCGAAAGTTAGCGCGATGAAAATCAAGGTCAACGATAACGTTAGAGTCATTTCTGGTGGCGACCGAAAAGCCGAAGGCAAGGTCATTAGTGTGGATCACCAGTCCGGCAAGATTGTCGTGGAAGGCGTGAACACGGTTTACAAACACGTTCGCCGAAGCCAGAAAAACCCCCAGGGGGGTCGGCTAAACAAAGAGATGCCGATCTACGCATCTAACGTCATGCTGATCGATCCTGAAACCGGGGAACCGACACGGGTTGGCTATCGGTACCTTAAGGACGGAAGCAAGGAGCGATATTCAAAAAGCAGTGGAGCTTCGCTAGACACCATCACCGGCCCCAATCCCAAATACGCCTCTTGAATTTTCGGGCCCGGGTCAACCCACCGAGTCGGCAACTGCCGGCTTTTTTTATGCGCCTTGGGGACCGTTCTTCGATCCGGGACACCGCTTCCCATTTCGCCGTCACGCCGCCGCACCACCCCTGAGAAGCCGTTCTTCTCAGCAGCGACTTACGGCGTAATCCCGATCAAACGATAAGGTTCGTCTGCCGGCTTCTGCGTGCCGGGAACCTTGACCTCTTGCCCGGCCGACGTCATGTAGTGAACAAAGGCGAGATAGTCAACTTCTTCGTTCAAGAAGAAAGTGCTTCCATCACAAAAAGCAACATTCACTCCCCCAGGATGGGAGCTTGAAGGACGGGCCGTGCGCATCGCTTGCAGTCCATCTCCGGTTTCATTAATTCCCAACAGCCTCGACCGGTCTCGCTGGGGCAACCGGTCCACGAAACTATCAATCCAGACAAATCCGGTCTGGTGCTCCTGGCTATCAAATACCTGTCCCGCGTCCAAGTTTTCTGAGAGCATGAGTGTCGTTTCTAAACCATCCTTTTCCAACAGGAAATCCAGATTCATCAACTCCGATCCCCCCAAGCGATCAAAAAACACGCCATTGGCCAAATGGTCGGCTGGACCCCCTGGGGCCGACTGGTCCGGCATTCCGCAGTTGACGACAAACGACAACGGTTGCCCGGACCCATTCCCCGGGGATTTCTGCAGCTCTGGGCAAACCAGTTCTACCAGCGATTTCGTGACTTCTACACCCGCTGCAGACCCTTGATGACCAAATCGCTGATGGAGCTCCAAGTAAGGGCCCTGCCGCAATAAATCCAGGCTGTCGCTCTCGGACAACTCCGCCACGTTGTTGAGCTTCATAACCTCTGCGATTTCGGTTCCGAGGGGGTGGATGTACGGCAACAACGGAAAGACCCAACTGGTGGCAATCGGATC
>JAZABE010000910.1:0-5626 GCA_036137535.1 Planctomycetota bacterium
AGGAACAACCCCTTCTCCGGAATCACCCACGCCAAGCAACCCATCTTTGGTGTCGAGCATCAGGCCGCCGCGGGCCTTTCCTGTTTTTTGGGAATGACATCCATAGCAATTCTTGACGAGCACCGGACGGATGTTGGATTCAAAAAACTTTTCGTGCTCGGGGTCTAGTTTTTCCTGGGCATGCAGAACAGACGCGAACGGCAGGAAAAAAGCGACTCCGAATAAAATAGACAAGCGAGACATCGTTTATCTTTCTCTGGGTGTGTTGGATTGACCCGAGCGTTCTCAGGAAGGAACGATCTTGGACGCTGCACTGCGGTTTAGTCTTGCATGCCGGGCCTTTTCGGTTTGACTGGATCGGTATCCGGTCGTTGATTGCGATTGGAAGACTTCTTCTTTTCAGCATCTCCCCCGCTTCGCGACCTTTGCCGCATCCTGGATTGGAGTTGTTTAAAATTTGCGATAACGGCCTGTTTTTCCAGGGGGTTCAAATTGCCATCACCATCCTGATCCATTTCCTTAAAAAGTTTCTCGATGTCGAACACTCGACTTGGCGATCGTCTTTGCCCAGAGTCTGGTTTAGGTCCATCTGAATCCTTGGAGCCTCTGTTTTTGGTGTTTTCCTGTTTGCGGCGGTCGAACTCTGGGTTCTGCCCGCCTCGGCGACTCCGCATTTCAAAAACTTTTTTCAGCTCGTTGGCTTGGACAAAGCCATCGCCGTTTTCGTCCATCTGGGCGAATCGTTCTTGCATGCGCTCCGGTGCTTCTGTTTTGGAAATTTTTCCATCATTGTCTTTGTCGAGGGCTTGGAGCATGCGTTCCGGAGTGAGACTTCGGGCCTGGGGACGACGAGACTCTTTCCGTTTTTCCTCGTTTTGCCCAAAACTGGTGGAAGAAGACAGAAAAAAGACAATAAAAAGTTTGAAAATGACAACCTGTTTCATGGGTTCAATCCAAAAGAGGGCCTGTAAATTGTGGGTGTAGCCTATTTAACGGGAAATTACCCCAGTGGAGACTGCAATTTCCCAAATTTTTTGCAATTAGCCACCATTTCAAGAAGAACGCCCCGCTATCGTCTCTCCGGTTTAAAATGCGTCTCAAGACGGTAAAACTAGTTTTTCTCCTTTGATTCCCCGAAAATCCCAGAAAGACTCGCTTCCTATGTCATTAGAAGAAAGACTCGCTCAACTTGAATTGCCCCCAGCCCCTAAGCCAGCGGGAGTCTATAAGCCCTGTTATACCATTGGAAACCTGTGCTATTTCTCCGGCCATGGCCCCGTCCAGTCGGATGGATCTTTGATCACCGGTCGAGTGGGTGAGGGTGTGGATCAGCAGTACGGGTACGATGCGGCTCGACAAACGGGCTTGGCAATCCTAGCGACTCTCCAAGCCCACTTGGGAGACTTGGGAAAAATCAAGCGTGTGGTGAAATTACTGGGCATGGTGAATTGTGTTGCGGATTTTGAAAACCATCCCGCGGTGATCAATGGGTGTAGCGAGTTGTTTCGAGACGTTTTTGGTGACGACCAAGGCGTTGGCGTTCGCAGTGCCGTGGGGATGGGGTCTTTGCCCGGCAATATCACAGTTGAAATTGAAGGCGTCGTCGAATTGGAATAATCTCTTGGCCAGAGAGATCCGGCACTCGAAAATTTCACCGGGGACGGTCTCGCTGGAGTGATGAGGTCGGCCGCCGGATCCATCGGGCGCCAAATCCATCGGGCGATACCTTGCGAAGTGTCGCCCCCTTTCCATCAAAGCGGTTTAGCGAATCAGGTAAACCTGACCTCGCAGTTTAATTAACAGCTGCTGATTCGCTTTTTGGAGAGCCAAAACCGCGTTCTCCGATTTGGAATTTTTTTCGGTTAATTCAAAGTATTGCTTGGAGAATCGCTTGATTTCCAGGATTAACTGCTTGTCTTGTTTGACATCAATGTCTTTTGCGGATGCATCGATCAACATCGATCCCCGCCGGTAAATGGTGTTCTTCCCGATAACTTTTACAGAATCGACCGCAATCTTTTGGTCAGAGTCAATGTCATTGAGGATCACCCCGCCACCGGAAGTTGGTTTGGGGGTCTGCGTGGTGCTTTTTTTGCTGCCCGGCGCTCCGAGGAAAAGTTTTGCATTGGATTTAGCGGCACCTGCGACGGCCTTGTCTCCCCGGCTCAGTTTCGACAGTTGGTTTCGAGAGGATCCCAACGAGCCAGAAGGTGCTTGTCCAGCAAGTTGAATCGATTCGGTCTCCGCAAACCAGTCTGCAGACTGAAGCTGGTCGGCGGCTTTCAGTTGTTGTTTCAAATCCCGTTGGGCAAAACCTGCGCGGCCGCCGGATTCTTGCAGCCGGCCGAGCTGACTCTGGGTTCGATTAAATTCCCGTCGGCTGTCAGTCAGTCGATCGACTGGGCCTTGGTCGTCTGCCAGAAAGGATGTGTAAGGTGTCAAGATTCCGTGTTGGGTTGACAGGGCGATCAACTCATTGATCAACTCGTCGTTTTTGCCCCGGAGGTCCAGCTCGTCGATAATCTCGCCAATTCTTCGCATGGCCCAAAGTTTCTCAACAAACGAATTGGTTTCGTTGTAACTTTGTTGCGAGAACTTGGCGGGAAACGCATATTTTTGTTTTTTGTCACCAATGTTCCCGGTCACGCGGATTTTTGCGGTACCTGCCTGCTTGTAGCGACCGGCAACCACCAGTTGTTGGCCGGCGAAAATTTCAAAGACGTTTTTGGGATAGACCCGGTTGACGGCGGTTTTATTGGAGCTGACCTCATCAAATAGATAATCGATTTTGACGTCGGTCAAAACCGGTGCAGAGATTTTGTTGTACAGTCGGCTGACATGAGCTTCAATGTCTTCATCGGGGCGAACGTATTCACTTTGTCCTCGGTTTGCTGAAGTCAGTCGATCCAATAGGCGACTATTGACATCGTAGCCGACGCCGAGGCTGATGACTCGGGCATTTTTTCGATTCACTTTTCGCGCGTTGTCCACGATTTTCATTTCGTTGGTTTCACCGGCGGTTGGTTTTCCGTCTGTCAAAAAAACGATGTAGTTGGGGCGGGAGGTGTCCTGGATCATGCTCAGGGAAGTTTTGAGTGCGGCATCGATTGCCGTGCTGCCTCCGGCGTAGATTCCATCAACAAAAGCGAGGGCTTCTTGGCGGGTTTTATCATTGTACTTTTCAAGCTCGGGTTTGAAGGATTCAACGTCACTGTCATAGGCAACAACGTTGAAAAGGTCACCTTCTTGTAAGTTGTTCAGCACAAAACGCAGCGCTTCTCGCGCTTGTTCTATTTTCTTACCACTCATGCTGCCGCTGCGATCGACGACAAAGACCACGGTTTTTTTCGGGGTTTCTTTGGAGTGGTTTTTGATGTTGGGACTGGCCAACATTAGGAAGAAACCCTCTTTGGCCTCTTCAGGCCAGTAAGTTAAAACACTGGCTCCCAGTTTTCCGTCATTGGTGTCAAAGAACAACCGAAAATCGTTCGAGGGCACCCGATTCTTGGCAGCAAGTGTGATGTGAGCGTGGTTTTCGTTTTGGCGTTTAATGCTCACAGGATGGGTCGGACTGTAAACACTTTTGATTTTTTTGTTACTGGAAATCGTGAGATCAAATTTCAGGGTATCAATTGGAGTGGAGGTGTATTTCGCTGTCGAAAGGGGAAAGAGGTAGTCTGTTAGATTCTGATCTTTACGCAACAGCTGGCTGTATTTAAGAGTTACTTTTCGCTCGGCCTTGGGGGGAACTGGAAACACGCTCGTTTTGAACATGCCAGTGCCGATCCATTCGAGCAATGCAGGGTCTTGATTGCGCCGGATGTAGCCTTCGTAAATTTGGCGAGCTTCTTTTGCCGGCATTAATTTGCCTTCATATTCGGTTCCGTCCACCATAAAGGTCAGTTGGTCAATGGCGCCATCGTAGGGCAACGGAAACGCGAAAACGACTTCCATGGTTCGGCTTCCGGTGTTGACGAATGTCTGGGTGACTTGGGTGCGGGCAACTTGATCTTGAATCCGTGAATTGACAATCAGTTCCTTGATTTTGTAGGACGACTGTTGTCGATTCGGAGGCTGAACCCCGGGTCTTGGGAGCCGATGATTTTCGTCAAGCAGCAGTCCCTGGGAAAAAACTTCGGTGCGCAGGCAGGCCAAGGTCAAAAAGCAGATCAAAAAGCAGGTCAAACCACGTGTTCCACACATTTCAATAATTCCTGAGAAAAAGAAGCTCAATCCGGATTCCTGTCTAATCAACGGTTGAGGGGGTCAATCGTTTCAAATTATAGACAAATAATTGAAAATACTCGAATTATCCAAAATTTGAGGGCTGGGTCTCGATTGGGGCAAAGGCTCTTGTGCGTCCGCATTACCAGGAAGGCCGGCTCCGGGAGATTTCAGTGTCGTCACCTTCCTGCAGGGCCGTAGTGACTTTGAAGGCTCTTTCGCTCAGGGCTGATCGGTTAAGTCGGTGCCGCAATGGTAGCAAACGGAAATGTCATGGCCATTAGCAGAGTCAATGGAACCAGGTCGTTACCTGTCGCCACAGAAAAGTACCCAACTGCAAGACAGAAGACGACGGCGGAAATGCCAACGACACTGATAATCTGCCAACCCATTCTGGAATGAATGGAAGGCTGGAAAAAATGGCGAACGGCATGGTCTCGATTATGCGTTCAGATGTTTCCATGAAGACATCACGCGGAGTCAACCAGTTAAACCAATCCTATCTGATGTCTTAGACATGACGTGGGTTGATTTAGGGGGTTTTAATAGGCCATGCGTTAAACCGTGACCACAGTTGCCGTCTGGATGGTGACTTCCTCTAAAGGCCGATCGGTACCGTCCGTTTGGAGGTCGCCGATTTGTTTGACCGTTTGCAGGCTTTCCTCGTCCGCGGTTTGCCCAAAAACCGTGTATTGCTGGTCGAGTCCGGCTTGCCGATCCAGACAAACAAAAAACTGGGACCCCGCTGAATTGGGATCCGCCGTTCGGGCCATGGACAAAGTGCCAGGCAGGTGGGGGCGGTCATTGAACTCTGCATCAATAGTGTAACCGGGACCCCCAGTTCCCGTTCCATTTGGACAACCGCCCTGAATCATGAAACCTTGGATCACCCGGTGAAAAATCAGGCCATCGTAATATCCGGTTTTTGTCAGGCCAATGAGATTCCGGCAATGTCCCGCCGCCACGTCGGGAAAAAGCTCTAATCGGATGGGGCCCCGGTTGGTCTCGAGATGCACTTGGTACGTGTTTTCCTCAAAATTGATCTCTTTTAGCGCCTCGTCGACTCTTTCACGCATTTGCTTCTGCCTCGGTCATTATCAGGAAATAATTGGATTATAGGGCGTCCCTTGGAATGCCGTAAGGCGGTAAATTCCAAGGTTCATTTCAAGTGTCACGCCTTCGCAAATGGTTGCCACGATCTATAGTATATTCTTGGCGAGAATCAATATGAAACACAATAATGACGTCGTAGTCACGGGTTTGGGAATGGTCAGTCCGATTGGGATTGGATTGGAGGCCTTCACGGAATCGTTGCTCAGCAAAAAAAGTGGAATCAAAACGGTCGAGATGTTTGCCGGAACCGACTGGCCGTTTCGCATCGGCGGTGTTGTTGAAGACTATG
>JAZABE010000911.1:0-3801 GCA_036137535.1 Planctomycetota bacterium
CCGCATAAATTTCCACGGGTTTGCCGTGGACCCAGCCAACTTGATCCACCTGGCATCGTCGCAACTGGGTTTCAGCCAAACGAAAGGGAGCCAACACGAATTTCGGCCCACCCCCTTGGGAGGCTATTCGGGCTTGCTGAAACTGACTCCGAGCACCCGGTACAAGGGCCAATTCAAAGTTGAATTCGAAGTCAGTCGCTAGCCGACTCAACGGTTTTCAGCAAGTTATTTTGATTTCCGCAAAGGGCGTTCAATCAACTTGATTCTCTCAGTCAAATCTTT
This sequence comes from Planctomycetota bacterium, assembly GCA_036137535.1. Lineage (GTDB taxonomy): Bacteria > Planctomycetota > Planctomycetia > Pirellulales > Pirellulaceae > JABAAE01. The sequence continues at coordinate 283 of JAZABE010000911.1, forward strand.
GATTTCCTGCTCCTGTCGCTTGAGTTGTTCTCGCAGCCTTCTGATTTCATTTTCCAACTCGATTTCCCTTTGAGCCCCGGTCATCTCACTAGCAGTTGATCGCTCACCCGATTTCGCTCCACCGGCAAAACGATCGATCAGCTCTTCCACTTTTTTAAGCCTGGGAAAGTCTTTGCCCAGATCGCCAAGAATAGAATTTCTGGTTGATTTTCGCTCCAGAGTGGTATCCCCTACGGGCAAAAGGTTTCCATTCGAAGCCACAGGGCGGGCAGTTGCGTCCATTTGAATTTCTGTGCGTTTGAGATGCTTGTCCCGATAGTAAAGCACCTGGGCCTTGTCTCCCGGTTGGTAGGCTTGGATCAATACCGCCATCCGGACCGCAGAATCCACTTTCCGACCATCGACCGCGATCACAACATCACCAACGGTTAGCCCCGCTTTTTCCGCAGCAGATCCCCGATTAATCGCGTCCAGGTAAGCACCTTGTCGAACACTCAAATGATGTTCTTCAAACAGAGCTGGATCGACCGCCACGGCTGTCACGCCGATTCCGGCACGAACCTCAGCCACTGGGCGTTGAATCATCGGGACAATAGAAGGAACAGCAGGTCGGTCCAAACGCCTTTCGGGCTTTTGGAGAAGTTTTTTTGACGATTCTTGAGCTAATGGAAGAATCGGGGGTTTAACTGGGGTGGCAGGAGATTGAACAATCACCGGAAATTTAACCAGAACTTTGCTTTTTTTACCACTGCGAACCAATTCAAGCTCCGTTCGGTCACCTGGTTCAAATGCAGCTAGAATCACATTGAAGTCACCGATTTTCTTGACCGGGCTCCCTCCAATGGAAAGAATCCTGTCATTCCGCTGTAATCCGGCAAGTTCAGCTGGGCTGGCCTTTTCCACCTGATCCACCACTAGGCCCGGTGTGCCGATAATCCCGGGGCGAAGTTTTAGCCCGAGCTTGACCTGTATCCTGGAAGCTAGGGACACAGGGGCGATCTGGAGAACTTGCTGGGGAACGGCCTTCTGATCGGGATTTCGCCGTGATGAGCGAGAGAACTCCAGCAGTTGAGGCCCAAAGTCCTCTTGGGGATTCACTACCTCTAACCGGATTTTTCCGGTTTCAGACGGCAGCTCAACGCGATCCTGCTTGATCTTTTCCCGGAATTTCTCCAATCGCTTAACTAATCCGCCACTGACCGAATTGGGCCGGAGATTCTCTTCTTCCTGCTGTGAAAACAAGTTTAACGGGAAAAAAACAGTTAGAATCAAGGCCAAGTCGATAAAACGCATAATCTCTCCCAGGGAATGCCCGTCAGTGTATCGATTTATGGCGGATTGGAGAAGTTAAATTATTGGCTTCGTTTTAATTCCGACAGACAATTTTTGACACGTTTTCCACCGTTGAAAAAATAATATCAGTGCCTTTTTAGTTGAATTTTCCAGCAAAAAAAAATTTAGCCCAGCCTGTTTGACAAGCTTGCTAGCAGGTTTACAATCACTCCACTTCGAAAAACAAACTTGGTTTATCTGGCCACGATTTGACCATTTGCACCACTGACCCAGTGGGTTCAAATTGGCAAAGCATTGCAGGAAATGTTAGGATTGACTACTCAACCACGGAATTTGGTCTCTGAGATTCGGCAGCAACTGGAAGCTCGCATCGGTAACGACTGTTTTGAGCTTTGGTTTGGTGGCAAAAATGCAATCTCCGTCGATGGAAAAAGTCTCGTTATCTCTGCAATGGACGAGTTTTCGATGGACCGAATAAAAACCACCTACACAAATGAGCTCAAAAACATCTCAGGCGAGTGTGGTTTCGAAGATCTTCGATTTAACCTGGAAGAATCGAGCGAAACCTCCGAGTTAACTGGAGCAACACCAAAAGCAGCCACCTCGCTCTCGGCTCCCCAGAACCAAACCGGGAAAGCATCTCAGATGCTCCAAACGCCCAGCTCTCCAACCGCTGCTGCCGATTCGCCCCCAAAACCGGATCGGGCTCACAAGAATCGGTTTTCCACCCGGGGATTACTGTCTGAGTTTGTCGTCGATGCGGAAAACGAAATGGTCTGGCGTGCAAGCCAGCAAGTCATCAAAAGCCCTGGCGAACTTACTCCTTTCTACCTCCATGGCCCACCAGGGTCAGGTAAAACCCATTTGCTGGAAGGAATATCGGCAGAAGCAAAACGTCGTACCCGAACAGGAAAAGTTCAGTTCCTCACAGCCGAACAGTTTACTTCGGACTTCATTACGTCGATCAAAAATCGTTCGATGCCTATGTTCCGAAAAAAGTACCGTGAACTCGAATTCTTCATTATCGATGACATCCAGTTTCTCCATGGCAAACAGTCAACGTTAGTTGAGCTTCAGCACACAGTAGAGTCTGTCGTCAAAAAGGGAGGACAAGTCGTCGTTTCTGCCGATCGTGCTCCCAGTGAACTTGATTTAGCCGGGTCTGAATTTATCAATCGAATCTCTGGGGGTCTAACTATCCAGGTGCATCTGCCCTCGCTCGAAACCAAGATTAAAATCGTAGAACAGTTAACGAAAAAACGCGCTGTAGACATCCCTCGGCAGGTCATTCATTACATCGCGTCAGAAATTTCTGGCGATGTGCGACTACTGTCCGGGGCGGTCAATCGAATCAAGGCTTACCAGATTGTCAAACGCGGAACCCTTACCCTAGATGAAGCCAGGCGTTACCTAGCGGATCTGGTCCGAGTGGCGCGCAAAACCGTTTCATTGCTCGAAATTGAAAATGTCGTTTGTGACCTGTTCGGCTTGGAACGTAAAACCTTGCGGTCATCCTCAAAAATCAAGACCATCAGCCAACCCAGGATGTTGGCAATGTGGCTATCGAGGAAATACACCCGTGCTGCACTTTCAGAAATTGGTGAACACTTTGGCGGTCGTAGCCATAGCACCGTAATCTCAGCCCATTCCAAGGTCGAAAAATGGATGGCGAGTGGCGATGTGATTGGACTAAAACATGCAGAATTCCCCGTCGAAAATGCAATCCGAAGAATTGAGCAAGAACTCAGGGTCGGTTGACCGCTGCTGAAACCAGTACCTTGCAGAAGGTCAATGCCGCTATGCCATTAGCCCCCCTGAGAAGATTGTCTTGCTTCCAAGAGGCCTCTTTGAGGTACGTTATCTGGGCAACATCGGTCGCATCACTAAGTCTCAAAACTAGGTTTTTCCCCTCGACCTTGCCCCCAGTTACAGTGGCGTCCGTCCCATCAAGATAGAACTGGCTGACCAGGCGATCGTCCCAAATAACCGGTTGATCGAATTCCAAGACAATCGACTTGTTCGCTGAGTCGCCGTACCGGGCCTCGACAAGGTTCGGCGAGAGGATCGATTCGCTCATCGGTTGACCATAAAAATCACGCAAAAGCAGGCGATGGATTCGGTCACTAAACACACTCCAGCCAGCCAGTGGGTAATGGCAAGAACCTCCAGGCCGAATACCGAGTGTGGATAGGACTTCCATGTTCGCGTAAAGACGGGACAGGCCAC
>JAZABE010000912.1:0-1532 GCA_036137535.1 Planctomycetota bacterium
GACGCTGACCAGTTGGTTCTGCGAGATCCGGAAAATGAACTGGGTGGGTTCTTGGTTTGATTTTGCCCGTGAGTTGCCGGTGGTGAGAGTGACATTTGATTGACAAATCCGGGACAAAAGGACGAAAATGGATGGAGCGGTCATTGTTTTCCGCAGAAGGGCCCGTTTTCTGGATTATTTTGGGCCGAGTTGTTCAGTAATCAGGATAAGAGCGGAAGACTGCGTCAAGAACTGAGGGTTAAGGCTGACATGAAATTAACTTGCATACATTGTGGACAGGATTTTACGATCACGCACAAGCAACTGGGAGCGCGGGGTAAGTGTCCCCATTGCACCCAGGTAGTCGAGTTTCCAGGAGCTACTGGGAAAGGACAAGATGATGAAAAATCCCGACCCGGATCCCTGGTGGACAATTCGATTTCCGGATTGGGTTCGGTGGTCATTCATCTCATTCTCCTGATCCTGATTTGCATTGTCCCGTGGACTGGTGGCGATTCTGGTGTTGGGGAAACCTATGATGTGATGATTGGTGTGATTGAGAACAATCAACTTGATCTGCAGGAAGAAACACTGGAGCTTGAGCAAAATGATCAAGCGGAGACCATTGAATCGGTAACGGACCCGGTGCTGGAAAGCGTCACCAAAGACAGTCCCAGTGAACCCCTTGTGAATATTGATACGGCTTCACTTTCGCCTTCGGTTACAGGGGCTTTTGACGAGCAGTCGTTTCGCTCAGCCAGTGCAGCGGGTGGGGGCGCGGATTTTAACGGTCTGATCAAGCAGTTGAAACGAGATGGTCTCGATATTGTTATTTGTTTTGACAGTACTGGGAGCATGGGCGGGGAAATCAGTGTTGTCAAAAACAAAATTCAAAGGATTGGCAGCACGCTGCTCAAAATGATTCCCAAGACCCGGATTAGCATCTGTACCTATCGAGACCGGGGACAGACGGAAAACTATGTCGTGAAGGGCACCCCGCTAACAAACAGCCTAAACGATGTGATTGGCTTTCTGGAGACGGTGAACGCAGGAGGAGGAGGCGACATGCCAGAAGCTGTGTTGGATGGAATGAAATGGGCGGTGAATAATAACCAGTTTCATCGACGGGCACGGAAAGTCATCCTGATTTTTGGTGATGCTCCCCCCCATCGGGAAGACCAGTCCGAATGCCTTGAAATTGCAAGCCGTTTCAAACTCCAGCAAAAAGGGATTGTTAGTACGGTGACTTGCCGACGGCCTACTCATCTTCAAGAGTTTTCCCAGATCGCCAGATCGGGTGGTGGTGAGTCGTTTTTGACCAGTAACCATCGTGAAATCATGACTCAGTTATTGGTTTTGGTTTTTGGGAATCGTCACCGCAAAAAAGTACTTCAAGCGTTTCAGTTGTTGGAGCGATGAGACGGGCTGATTGAAATGGACGAATTCTCATCCGGTCTTTTGGCAGTTTGAGATTTTTGAGCGATCTCAAACGTAGCATCTGCGAAGTCGCATTTGCCGGTAGCACCCTTCAGCGATTGAATCTCTGTTGGGGA
>JAZABE010000913.1:0-3227 GCA_036137535.1 Planctomycetota bacterium
CGGCAAGTGCCGGTAGTAAACTTCCAAGGTGCAGACGGCCAAAGCAGTCGAGTAGATCCGCTTACCCGCTTCTCCCCACCGGAAATGCTTTTCAGGCCAACTTCCGGCATAAGTCCCCTCCGTCTCCTGAAGGCCAATGAGCGTTGACTGCATCTGGTCGTTCCACTTTCTCCATTCCGATCCACCATAATGGTGAAACAACTGTGTCGCGTAATAGATGTAATAAAGGTTGTAGCGACCACTTTCACGTTTCGAGGGAGGAGCCGTCTCCAACAGATAGTCTGTTCCGATTTTAAGTCGCACATCATCGCGATTCCAACCAAGATAAATCCGGCAAAGCAAGGCTTCCGCCGTCATCGCGGGCGTCGGATTGTTTTTCCTTGGCTGGTAACTGTAAATCGTTGCCGAAGGCATTCCTTTTTTCTTAGCATTGCCAGCAGAGTCCAAGTAATCTTGGGCCAATAAGAGTGTTTTACGCGGAACATCCAATCCAAGATTCGGGGACAGAGCACTCTGCAGGGCCATCATCTGCCAGCCCAAAACGCTCGTATCGCCCGCTTCACCGGGACGATACCGCCATCCCCCCCGGGCTTGCCGATTATCGCTGACATGCTGTGCCCCAACAATAAAATCGATTGCCAGTTGTGCCGGCTTTCGAAACTGCTCATCACCCGTTAAGGCATAGGCTTCCACGAGCACGATCGCCGCTTGACCATGGGCATACATTGCCGAATTTCCAGAAACGTTCTTCCGTAAGTCACCGCTGGCTGGATCCTGATTGTCAATTATCCAGCGGAGTCCCTTGGCAACCGTCTGTTTGTACTTGCCGTACTCGTGGGTTTGACCCGCCCCTAGAAAAGGCAACAAGGCCAACGCCGTGGCAGCCATGTCTCCCCGATTGTTTTTTTTGTAATGGTATTTGTAGGCAGTCAGGCTCCAACTCCCATCCAAATTTTGCACCTTGGACAGCCATCTTAAACCTCTGGCAACTGCTGCTTCTGACAGCGATGTTCCACCCTCTTTTTTGAGTATTTCGACTCGCATACGAGGATCACGAGCGATAAACCTGGATGACTGACCTTGCCTTTGGGTGATGCTTCGACGGACATCTTTGATATCTGGCAACGGTGCGAGGGGAGCATCGTCGATCCTCAGTTCCTTGGCATCCTGATCTGCACGAACAAGGGATTTTCTAACTTCGAGGTTGGAAAGATCTGCATCTCTCGGGAGTGGCGCCTCAAAATCAAGCTGACGTTCTGGAGCTTCTACTTTGATTTCTGCGCCTTCGGCATCCTCTACCGATATAGCAGTTGACAGCGTGATCCCGTTTTCTTTTTGACCAAACCGGTTTTCAAGGTAAAGCATCAATAAAATAATGATTAACACCAGGTGCAACAGGAAGCTAATCAGCCAAGCGGGTGTCATCCGGAAAGCGTCACGCATGCGGGCTACAGCAGACCGCTTGTCTCGCATCCGGCGAAGCCGTTCCACAGAAGTCATCTCGCCAGCAGCCCTTCGCTTTCGGCGATTCAATCTAGGTGCGATCGACAGCTTAGCCTTGGGATTTTCGGTTTTATTCAAAATGGGTTCGGCTAAAGGCTTAACCGGCTCACGTTCTGTGGTTGAATTGTTTTTCAACCGGTGAGCAATCGCTTCTGCCTGCTCTGGCGGCACCACGATGCGAGCCTCACATTGCCAGCAATCTGCAGTTAACAGCCACAACGGAACGGAAACGGGCGCCTGGCAATCCGGACAGTTGACGAACAGCGAGTTGCCTTCGAGCCAGATTTTCCCTTCTGCGGTTTCGATGGAAAGACGAATGCTTTCCCCGGTATCCTGCTGGGTCATTTTTTTGATGGATTCTCGGTCTTCTAAAGAGAACCGCGTCGCCCAGCCAGAATGCAATTCCGGCAAGGGGTTTTTTGAATCGATACTGATGAACCGCGACGGTTGATTGGCGTTGGCGGTTGGATCACTTGCCACAGTTAGGTCTCGCTTGCTTCGAGGGTCGGTTCCTCATTGTATCGAAATTTCGGCAACGTAAATCATCAGGATGGCCAACCAAACGCACGTTTTGCTGGAAAAACCGTGAGGTTTTTGGCGAAACCCGCCGAACCAAATACAATTCCATTGACAGACTCGATTGGAAGCTCTTACATGGAGAATTTGACAGTGATTGATTGGATTGCGCTCCAGGTCTTTTTCTTTCAAAAGAAATGGCCTGTCTGTCCTCGACCGGAAAAAGGTTAAACGGCAGTCAACCATCCAGGCCATTGAATCACAGGCAAAACTTGAACGAAACCGACCGCTGCCCGGAAGCATGGAAAAAACGAAACAAAATCCAAAAACCAGTCGATTGCAGTCTTCAACATTCTTGTTTTTTAACTTGCCCGCGGTCCTTTGCATGGTTGTTCTAGGTTGCGGATCTTGGAAAGAAAGTGGGAACAAATCGACCCAGTCAAAAATTGACCCCTATTTTTTGAAACGAAATCTTTCGGAAGAAAGCACCCAACAAGTCGAAAAGTTTTGCAGTGCCTGTCATGACTTACCCAAGGCAAACAATTTTCCGATCGATGCATGGGCCCATGAAGTCAAACAGGGGTTCGACTTTTACGACCAATCCTCACGCACTGATTTGGACCGGCCGAATTATTACGACGCGATCGCGTACTTCACACAAAAAGCTCCTGAGAGAGAACTGTTTTTGCGGGCAACCGAATCCACTCAAGCGCAACAACAATTAAAGTCTGGCTTCCAGTTAATGAAATTTTCTCCGGACCAAAAAAACAATTCCGTGGCCAACGTCGAGTTTATAAAAGCCGACGTTCCTGGATTTGTGGCCTGTGACATGCAGGATGGATTCGTATCTTTTTACCCAGCGATGCAGCCGGATAACGCCCGCAAGCTACATCAAACCTCTGCTCCCATTAATTCAACCATTTGCGATTTAGACCAAAATGGGCAAACAGACATCATGATTTCTGATATTGGAGACTACAATGCATCCGATTCGCAGATGGGAAAAATCATCTGGCTTCAAAAGCACGAAAATGAATTCAAACCCATTGAAATCGCTGCAAACCTTGGACGGGTTTGCCAGACCATCGTCAATGATTTCAACGGCGACGGTTTTAACGACATTCTGGTGGCCGAGTTCGGTTACTTTAAGACTGGTTCCATTTTTTTACTCAAAAACGATGGTCAGGGATTTTCTAAAAACAATTTCT
>JAZABE010000914.1:0-6696 GCA_036137535.1 Planctomycetota bacterium
CAAAATCAAGCCCCGAATGCCCTTTGCGAAGGTGTTGCAAGACAACGCTCCGATTTCAATTGACGAACTGGGTGTCGTGGTCCAAGTACTCAATGTTGTCGCTGCTGTCGAACCGGGAAGCTCCGCAGCCGAAGCCGGTCTCAAAAAAGGAGATAAGCTCATCATGGCTGAGTACGTGGTGCGGGATGCGGACTTGAAAACAGAGCAGGAAAAGCTCAACTTGCCCACCAAACCCTTTGACTTAATCAACAAGGAATTGAATTGGCCGGCGATCGATATGACCCTTCAATACCGTCTCGCCGGGACCCAGCTGAAACTCAAAATCGAGCGAGATTCTGAACCGTTGGAAGTCCTGTTGTCATGGAAAGAAGCAAATGACAGCTATGCGGAAGTCATTGGAATACAACTGAACCAAGATCAGGTGATCAAGAAATCTGGGTCTTTGGGTGAAGCATTTCAAATGGGAATCAAGCGGGTTACCAAGGACGCTGGGCGGATCTACACATTCCTGCAGGCACTATTAACCGGAAAGATTTCCGCCACAACCATGGGAGGACCATTGACGATTGGGAATGTGGCCGTCAGTTTTGCCCAAGAAAATTTTGGAAAGTTTTTGGCTTTTCTGGCATTTATCAGTGTCAACCTTGCAATTGTTAACTTTCTGCCGATACCGGTTCTGGATGGAGGCCATGCGGTTTTCCTCCTCTGGGAAGGCGTTACCGGCAAACCCGTCAATGAAAACACTCAGTTCATCGCTTCGTTAGCTGGATTCGTTCTGTTGATTTCGCTGATGCTCTTTGTGTTCAGTCTCGATATCCTCACGTTTTTCTTTTGATTGCCTTGGATGTTTGACTCCTTTTCCATCTCAGCAAAATCACAAGACATGACAGCCCCTGAATGTCATCCTGAAATGGCCTGCTTCCCGGGGATAAATCATTGAATATTTCCGCAAAAACTGAATATGCCTGTATCGCGGTTTTGGAGTTAGCCAAGAATGCCTCTAGCGCTGAACCCTTGCGGGTTCGAGACATCGCTGAAACTCATGGAATCCCTTCAAGGTTCTTAGTGCAAATTCTCTTGCAGCTCAAAGGCGCCGGTATCGTCAGCAGCACAAGAGGCGCTTCTGGAGGCTACCGCCTAGTCGAAAAGCCGGAAACGATCAGTTTGTATCGCGTGATGAGTGTGATCGAAGGAAGCCAGCCGGTCGAGAGCAACCTGAAAGAAGTTACGCCAAGCTCTCGGGTCCTTAATCTTGCCTGGAAATCGATACACGAATCCAGCATTCAAAAACTGGAAGAGATCACTTTTGAGGAACTGGTGGCCGACGTGAATTCCCAGCCCGAAACCATGTATTACATTTAAAGGTGACCTTCGTCGAATCGTTCCCGCAATCCAGCCTTTTTCGATCAAGGGTCCTTAAGGTCTCGAGCCCAAACCCTAAATTTAGACTTCCCACCCTTTGGCATAGTCCTCCTTGATCAGCCGTTGGGCAATGGCACTCCCGGCTTTGAGATTCTCAGCGTCCCAGTCAAACTCGCTCAAAGCTCGATAGGCGACATTTCCTAGCAAAACCGTTTCAGCCATCGGACCCGAGTAACCAAAATGACAGCTTGCGGCCTGCCCCCCTTTACAGGAATCGGTCCACTCCTTGTGAAACCCGGGTGAATTGGGGACAAAAGGTTCCGGTGCCTGGTAATCCGCAAATTGATCCTCCGGCAAAAGCTGTCTTTTGCTGAAACCGCAAAGCAACATCCCCTTTTCGCCAATAAACAAGGTGTTGTTGCCGTTAGGTGAAAGCCCTTTTTTCCTAAGGATGTCCGGACCTTTTTTCGCTTGAGCCCAAAACAATTTCACGCCGGGACGTTTTTCATTGGCGGGAAACTCCATCCAAGACTCCATCTGTTTAGGGGTCATCAGCGGGTTCGCAGTGTCTCCCTTGGCGCCAACCTTGGTTGGGTATTTAAGGTCCAAAGCCCAAAAAGGGATATCCAGGATATGGCAGCCCCAGTTTCCGGTTTCGCCCGTCCCATAATCCCACCAGAATCGCCAACCATAAGGGGTCACAGAAGGATGGTATTTTGCACGTCGTTTTGCCGGCCCTAGCCAAAGATCATATTTCAACGTGGTGGGTGACTGATGAATTTTTTTATCAAGCTTGGGCATGCCACGATCACTGCCAACCCAACAATGAACTTCTTTGACGTTCCCTATCGCTCCCGACTGGATTAGCTCAACCACCCGGTGCATATTAGGAATGGTGTGTCGCTGGACACCGAGCTGCGTCGCTAATTTTTTTTCCCGGGCAAGATTGGTCAGTTCCCGGCATTCCCAGACGTTATGCGCCATCGGCTTTTCAAGATAAACGTGCTTTCCCTCGGACAATGCCCGGTGCGCAATATGGAAATGCGTATGATCCGGCGTGCTGATGACGGCGCCATCGATTTGATCGCCCAGCTTGTCAAACAATTCTCGGTAGTCAAAAAATTTCCTGGCCTTTGAATACCGGTCATACGCTTTACCCGCGCGAACGTCATCGACGTCACATAAGGCGACAATATTTTCTTTGCTGACGCCCCCCAGGTTTGCGCTACCCCGACCCCCAATCCCAATCACAGCCAAGTTGAGTTTTTCCAAAGCCGAGGTCGATGCCCGAGCCTCACCCGAGCCGCCCCAAAAATAGCCTGCCGAAATGGCGGTCGCACCGAGGAACGTCCGGCGCTTTATCTTGTGTTGTTTCATGGTCCTGAGTCTAACGATTGGGGAAAGGAGTCCAACTTGGCAAACCGAATAGATTTGTCGTAAACTATTTACAAACAATAGTTTACATTTGATTTCAACAAAAAAAAAGGTTTGTCTGTTTGACACCCCGATTCGGCGTTCTTAGAATGTGGAACCTTTGAAATTCAGGGTTAGCGGGGTTCAAACCACGTTTTGACCCGCTGCCGCTGGGCAATCGGCCGCCGGCTAAAATCGGGTTATACGCGGAACAGAAATCAATAATGCCAGCCCTCCTTGGGGGAGGGTGCAGTCGGAATGGAGCATTCCATGAAAAAAATCGAAATGAGGCCCTATAAAAAAATGCTAATTTTGCTTCGGGCACGACTTCAAGGTGATGTCAATGCTTTGGCAGATGCAGCTTTAGGATCTTCCGCGGAAGCCCAAGGGGAACTGTCGAGTTTGCCAAGCCACATGGCCGATCTAGGCAGCGACACGTTTGAACAAGATAATACCCTGCGTTTAATGGATAACGAAGAGCTTGTTTTGGAGCAAATTGAGCAAGCTCTTGAACGTATTGAAGAAGGGTCCTACGGTACGTGTATTGACTGTGGAAGCCGGATTCCAAAAATGAGACTGAACGTCATCCCTTACACTCCATTATGTGTGAAATGCGCGAGCAACCTTGAATCAGACGACCCCTGGAACTAACGATCCGACTTCGCTGTTTTCAAATCCGGTAAGTCCTAACCGATACGCAATTTTCGTTTCAATTGCTTTCTTGGGAATGATCGCCGATCTGGTCACCAAGCAGGTCATTTTTGCTAAGTACTTTGACAAGAATGCAGATTTTGCACCCCGGCCCGCCTGGTTCATTGAGCCTTGGTTAGGGATTCAGACCTCGACGAATCAAGGCGCACTGTTTGGGTTGGGGCAAGGTTGGACGGTCGGTTTCGCTGTTCTGTCGGTCATCGCGCTCGCCGTCCTGATTTATCTCCTTTTTTTCTGCGGTTGGGGCAACGACTTACTAATCACCGTCACTTTTGGGATGCTCGCCGCAGGAATCTTGGGAAATCTTTATGATCGGCTCGGGTTGTGGCATGATGCCCACATTGCCGACAATCACAAGAATGCCGTGAGAGACTGGATTTATTTCAACTGGGAAAATGGACCCAAGTTCATGAACCCTTGGCCCAATTTCAACATTGCCGACTGCTTGCTCGTTTGTGGTTGCATCCTTTTGTGTTTTTTCATGATGTTCATCCAGCCTAAAATGGAGGTCCTCTCACACACGCAACCCCGGGAAGACGAGCACTAAACCCGATTTCCTTGATCATTCCAAATTTTCCAGCCTGCCCTTCTTGATTGAATCCCATGCCAGACCATAACCCTCGTTTTCAATTTGCGTGGCAAGTCGCTCGACAAGGGGGAATGACGACACTGGAATATTTCCAGTCAGACCGATTTTCGGTCGAAAAAAAATCTGATTGTTCTCCGGTCACCATTGCTGATCGCAACGCGGAACAAAGAATGCGAACCGAAATCCTCTCCCGTTTTCCCGAAGACGGAATTGTCGGCGAAGAATTCGGTGAACAGGAAGGGACTAGCGGCTATCGCTGGATTCTGGACCCGATCGATGGAACCAAGTCGTTTATTTGTGGTGTTCCCCTCTACGGGACAATGGTGGGGATTGAATTTGAATCCCAATGCAACATTGGGGCCGTCTTTTTTCCAGGTCTTAACGAGGGCATTTATGCGATGGCTGGCTCCGGTGCCTGGCATCAACGAGGGAACCAAAAGCCGGTTCAAGCAAAAGCTTCGACCTGCACCAACCTTTCAGAGGCTGTCCTGGTCACCACTGAGGTCTTGAGTTTTGACAAAATCAATCGAGCTTCTCTCTACAAGGATCTGGAATCCAGTGTCTACGTCACCCGAACCTGGGGTGATTGTTATGGCTACCTGTTGATGGCGACCGGGCAAGTCGAGTTGATGGTCGACCCTATCTTGAACATTTGGGACGCTGCCGCGGTAAAACCCATCGTGGAAGAAGCGGGTGGAAGATTCGTGGACTGGGAAGGCAACCCCAAAATCGATTCTGGAAACGCGATCGGCTGTTGTCCGGGAATTTATGAAGCCGTCATGGAGCGGGTGTCAAAAAACACTTGAGCAAAGCCTTGCCGGAAAACGGGCAGCTTCCGGTAATCGATCAGCTGCCAAACCCGGTCCATGTGTAAACAATCGTACCCAGTCCAATCAAGCCAAAACAAACCAAAGCCACAACGCGTGCGACCAAGGGAGACTGTTTTGATTCATCCCGGGGACGGTAAAAAAACAGGGACACCCCGACCAGTCCAATTCCCAGCCCGATCAAAGTCAAGGCCCACCGGAACATCCAGACTGCATCTTCTGGTTTCGAAATTTCCAACTCGATAAAGAACCCCATCAGCAATGCTATTGGCAGGAGTGATGAATGTTTGAATTAGGTTTTATGACGATTAATTAATCCTTGAGCCTGGGATTTACAAATCCCAGGCTCAAGGTCGATATTTTCGTTACGGTTTTTACTAAAAAACCGATTTAATTCCTAGAGACCTCAGGAGCGCTTACTTTCAGAATCACCAACTCTCGGGAAACCAAGAATGCACATTCAGTTTTGGGGTGCGGCTCAAACCGTCACCGGCTCAATGCACTTGGTGCATGTCAACGAACAACAGCTTTTACTGGATTGCGGACTTTATCAGGGAAAACGCAAAGAAGCGTTCGAGCGCAATCGCGATTTTCCGATCGATGCGAAATCCATTGACGCCGTCATTCTTTCCCATGCCCATATCGATCACAGCGGAAACTTGCCCACGTTGGTAAAAAACGGTTTCCACAAGTCGATTTATTCGACCCATGCAACACGAGATCTCGCAACGCACCTGTTAATGGATTCGGCTCACATCCAGGAGCAGGATGTCAAGTATGTGAATAAAAAAAGAAAACGTCAGGGCAAAAACCTTTTTCAGCCACTTTACGAAAAAACTGATGCGGTGAAGGCCATTAACCGATTTCGACCGGTTGACTACCATGCCGAGTTTTCGCCGCTGGAACAGGTTCGCTGTCATTTTCACGACGCCGGACACATGCTTGGTTCCGCAGTCACCGAAATCAATCTCGATGAAAAAGGAAGACAGATCCGCTTGGTTTTCAGCGGGGATATCGGCAGGCCTGAAATGCCGATCCTGCGGGATCCAGAAACGGTCCAAGGCGCTGATTACTTGATCATGGAAGCTACCTATGGAAATCGGCTTCACGATAAATCGGGTGACGCCAAAGAAAAATTAAAGCAAATCGTCAACGAAACCTTTGCAAAGCAAGGAAAGTTGATTATCCCTGCTTTTTCAGTCGGCAGGACCCAACAGATCGTTTACTGGCTGGATCAGCTTGCCGAAGCGGGAGAGCTCGAACCTATCAAAGTCTTTGTTGACAGCCCCTTGGCAGTCAACGCCACACAGGTTTTTCGGTCCCACGTCGAATGTTACGACGAGGAAATGATGAATCACCTGATGAACGAAGATGATAACGATCCACTTGGGTTTCGGAACCTTCACTACATTCGAAAAGTCGCCATGTCAAAAGCCTTGAATCAGTATCAGGGGCCAGCCGTCATCATTAGCGCTTCGGGAATGTGCGAAGCTGGGCGCATCCTCCACCACTTGAAAAACAGTGTCTCTGATCCAAATAACACAATTCTATTCAGCGGTTTCCAGGCGTTTCACACACTGGGGCGACGGATTCTCGATGGCCATCAAGACATCCGAATTTTTGGCGAAGAACTGAAGGTTAACGCCGCGGTTCATCGACTCGAAAGCAGCAGCGGGCATGCTGATCAGGAAGAACTCATGGAATGGACTCGGGAAATCGCAAATCAGGGCAACCTAAAAGGCATTGCTCTAGTCCATTGTGAAAACGACAGTGCCACTGCGCTCAAAGACAAAC
>JAZABE010000915.1:0-4168 GCA_036137535.1 Planctomycetota bacterium
TTTGCGGCCCTAACTTTAACCCGCATGATGCCTTCTTCAGGCACTTGGTCACCCAACTCAATTGTTAATTTTTGATTCCGACCCTGTGGAATAATGGCGATGCAATCGAGTTGCTCGGGAATTACCGGTCGACTCGTGCTCGGCTTATTGTAGTACTTAGCCCCATAATAGGCCCAAGAAGCCTGGACAGAGCGACCGGAATCTTTAATTTTGAAGAAAGGACGATTCGGCTGCTTGTTGAATTTTTCCATCAATTTTTCATAGGCTTCTTTTTGCTTTTTCGGATCATCCTTATGTTTTTCATTCGATTTCTTTATCTCTTCCTCTTGCTTTCCCCAATCCGTTTTAGCAACCTCTTTCATGGATATCCCCAAAAAAGCGGCTGAGGTCGTTCTCCTTCGATGACTGCCCGGTCCAGAGCTCGTCTGGCAACTTTGCGAAACATCTCGAGTTGCGATGCCGAAACCCTGAGTGCTTCAGAGCTGTTTTTGAAACCGCCCGGGGGCAACGCCTCCTTGGGCAGATCTCGCGCGAACTCGTAAGGCAACCCCAACAAATCCTGAAGCGCATAATTGAATTCGTAGCGTGTCAACCTTCGGAACGAAGACACTGACTTCTGATTTTTGCGTGCGATCGATGCCAACTTCAATTCTTGCGTGAGCCATTCAAGAATCTTAACTCGCCCAGCTTCTGAGAGCCGATTGTCTTCTGGGGGTGGCATTTCAGAGTTATTGATCACTGCAAACATCTCAAGCCACCATTGAACATCCTTCCCGTTAAATAAATCAGGGTCCAACAAATCAATCCGGATGTTTCCTTCTTTTTTCTTTTTGCCATGACATTGGGAGCAAGCCATGGCAAGTAGCGGCTGGATATCTGTTTTGAAATAGTCGAGATTGGCCTTAAGCTCAGGCACTTTCAATTTCCCATTTTCACTCTTCAAATAAGAAGATTTTTGAAAACCTTTCTGGCGGGATGTCTCGAACCGATCCACTAGCGCAGACGACTCTTGGGTTTGAACCAGCGATCCCGCGGCTGCTCCCAATGGACTACCGATAACCCAGACAATCATCACTAGATTAAAAATCTCGAGGATCAATTTTGGCATTGAAAAAACGTTCTCTTGCTAGTCAACCGTTTGTGAGTCGGCCGTTCATGTATCACCGACGATCAGCCGTATCCTTTCTACGGCCTTTTATCTTTATAGTTCTGCGCAAACCGAAATGAAAGGCGAAAACAACCGCAAGGATAGCACTCGCTCGGTTGCCCCCTCAACCAACAAGGTTTCTAGCCATGGCGGTCGCCGGCGTCAACAAAACTTTTTCGGCAAAACCAGAAACATTCTCTAGCCCTGAAGCTCGTTGATACTACCTGCCAGTCTTCTCCGGGGTTGAATCCAGCACGGGCCGGGCCAGCAGACTGTCAATCACCGCTTCCATCCGATTCATCGTGATACTACCGCGTGACTGCGTAAAATACAGGACCATCAGGTCTTGAGCCGGCCACGCCCAGGCATAGGTGCCGTCAGAACCGCTGTGACCGAAGGCAATGACTTCACCTTCCTTGTCGTAAAGATGCATCAGCTGACCATAAGATGATCCAAGACCGGCAAAGCCAGTAGGCATGGTTGTTTTTGACACCGGTGTGAGTATTCGCGTGATCGCCGCTTGGGACAACAAGGTTTGGCCATTGACAATTCCACCATCCATCAGCATTTCCAGAAAAAGCGCGTAATCGACAGTTGTCGAGTAAAAACCCTGCGCAAACATTGAAAAGGAAAAATACGGCCTACCCTTCCAACGCCAAAATTGCCTCCAACGACCACGACCGCCAGCGTATTTTCCGGCAACACGGTCAAGACGACCATCACCTTCACGCAATAAAGCAATCGTGTCCTGCATACCGAGCTTCTCGAGCAACCGCTGCTGGATCAAGGCTTCGGCCGGCCGGCCGCCGGCAACGCCGATCACTGCACCCAGCGTGTCGACGTTAGCGTCAGCATACTGGTATCGCTCTCCCGGCGTGAAGAGCCGGGGACCATAGTCGCCCCAATAGTCCGCCACCTGTCGGATATCCTTGTAGCTCGAATAGTCTGACCAGAGCGTGCCAGCGGATTTCATCGGGAAACCACTCCGGTGGGTTAAAAGATGTTCAACGGTCACGCCGCGCGACTGTGGGTTGTCAAACGAATCAAGATATTTCGCAACCGGGTCCGTGGGCTTCAGGCCACCGTCATCAATCAACATCTGCGCCACGGCACCCGCCAGCGGTTTCGTCATGGAGCGAATGCTAAAGATCGTATTCTTGGCCAATAACTGCTTTTCCTGACGATCGTCATAGCCAAACACTTCATGCATCACGGTTCGCCGGTTCTTAATGACCAGCAATTCCGCGCCGACAATCTCTCCTGCCTCAACGAATCCGGTAACAAGCTGATTGAGGCGGTCGATCACACCACCAGGTATCCCCTGACTCTCGGGTGTCGCTTCGGGGAATGGATCCTCACTTTGACCAGACCGATTGGCGACGGTTTTACCGGCCTCTTTGGCCAAGCTGTGTAAACCGGAGTTCCCGGACAATTTTTCCACGCCAGCTTCATCTTGGCAGTACCCCGAGAGCGGGATGAACGTTAACCAGACACACAAAAAGCTAAACCGCATTTACAACCTCTGCTTCGTTCAAGACACGAACCCTTGTCGGATTTCCAAGAAACGCGACAGGTAAAAACTGATTCAAGAAAAGCCACCATAGCCTTTTGATTATCAGCCAATCCAAGTCTCAAATCAACGTTGAAACATTTTCACGGTCTCCAGGAACATTTCTTCCTCTGCACTGGAATCTTACCGCCAACCAGCCACTACTGCCTTTTGGCACCCTGTTCAAAGATTTTCATAACCTCATCATCTGGTTGACGAATAAATGCGTTGAATTTTTCGTAAAATTCAGGCAACGACAATCCTGTGTGCTTCTTGAATGCTGCTGACTTGCCGATGCGAGGAATGTCGTGATACCAACCCTTCAGCACGGTAACCTCGTCCACGCCTTGCACGTGAATCAAGTAGGCCGTGGCCCAGGCGCCAAGCATGTAATACACCTGTGCAGCATCCCCTTGCTCCCAATAACTTTCATTATCCAATTGCCAATTTTTCGTCTGAGCCATGAACTCATTGATACTGGGACGACCAATATTGGCACCTGATTTCCGTAACTGCAGCATGTAATGCTTGAAATCGATAAGCCCCAGATTTTCCATGAATTTGGCAGAACTATAAGTTGCCATCCCTTCGGCAATCCACGAGTTGATATTTTTTTCCGAAGTCCGTTTTTGCCTGGTGTCGCAATGGGCCATCTGGAAAACATGGTGGTACTCATGCAGGGCGCCCCAGGTATTTTCAACGGGGTCTTTTTCCCGCCCTTTGGCATTCGTTGTCACATCTTCATAAAGCACCGGTGGATCCTGGGTCCACGTCAATCCTCCTTCCGCCTGGCCGGACAAAACCGACTTGATTTCGGCAACTACATTGGGCCGCCCAAGAAACTCATCAATCTGTTGCTGGGCAGACCTAGTAGACTTTGGATTCACTCGGCTCATCGCCCGCTGCCGATAGATTTTCCGGATGCTTTGTTCACTATCAGGTCCCAGCAAATAAATATAATAGGGACCATAATTACCAAAATAATCGATGGCATATTGCAAACCCCGTTGATAATTTTCAAGCAGGGAGCCATTGGAATTCAGTCCGTCGGCAATCCGAAAAACCGGCGCGACTTTCACCGCCAGATTTTTGTTTTGCCTTGAGTCATCATCGTTTCCCACTCCAACTGCTGGAACCAACAGCAAAACAATCCATGCCAAAAAAATTTGCATCCAAGTCACTCCTGAAATAAAAAACATTGGTCGTGCTTTGCTGGTGATTACCTGTTAAACCCAAGCTGCCAAGACACATTCAAAATTTTGCCTTCAGCCTGAAACCCATCGTTCACCGGAGGTGCAGAATCCGGACACTACACCTTGAGAAAAATTTTCTTGCGATACAACCAATACAACAACAACCACTTCAGTGAAAACACTCCCACTGCCAAGATTAACGGAGCGTAAGTTTTGGTCAGGGAACTAGGGCCTGCCAGGAGTTGGTTTGCGGTGTAATCAAAATCGATATAACCTGGG
>JAZABE010000916.1:0-1590 GCA_036137535.1 Planctomycetota bacterium
TGTAAATAACTCCCATGCCACCTTGCCCGATCTTTTCGATCAGTTGATAGCCACCAAACATGGTGCCAGGTGTTGATTCCGGATGATTACGTTTTCTCTCGGAAAGCACGGTGTCAAATGACTGCCAGTTTGAGAAATTGGTGAACTCGTCAGTGGCATGCGTGACGACCGTTTCTCCATGCTTCGATTCAGAAACTCCAAAATGCCAACGCGGATTACCTCTTACGAGCAACTCCAGAACTTCCTTTTGAGCCGGGAAACGCTCGAAGTACTCTGCCAGCGAGACCTCGTCTTTACGGTCAATCCGGTACTGGATCTCGATCAAACACAGTTCCCGCAGCAGTGCTGTCTTCTGATGCCTTGCTACCTTCTCCAGATAGTCCTCAATTTTCGGTGACTGCTCAGTCTGCAAGGCAGATTCGAAGGCATCGCAAAGGGACTCAATCGCTAAAAAAAGACTGGCTTCCTCACCGGGTTTCTCTGTCATCCATTCAGCTCCCGCTCCCACACGCTGCGGATTCCTTTTAACTTCCGTTCGACGGTCGTTTCAACGCAATTGATTTTTTTCGCGATCTCCCGGTTCTTCCATCCCTCAAGCTTTAACAGTGCGACATTGCGCAGGGTTTCGTCAGGCAGTAGTTGCAAAAGACGATTGCACTCCTCGATCGAAGCGACGGCTGAATCGGGCGTCAGTCCTTGTCCAGAAACTCCCCCCAAACCGATTCCTGATTCGTCGGAGTTGTTTCTTGCAAACCCTGATTCACCCAGGACGCTGCCTCCCCCACGTTTTTGCCGTCGTTCATGGTGGTATTCATCGATGATTTTGCGTTCAGTGAGCATTACCAGTAATTGCCACAAGTCGTCCCGATCATTCAGTTTCGCGAAACGGCCCGCTTCGACGCCCCGGCAAAGGCTGTCAAACGCATTCACAACCATATCTTCCTCGTCTGCAACGCGACGGGCCGCTCCGCCAAATTTCGCTGATGCCAATTGGACAAGCCGCTGACAATAACGTTGCCAAAGTTGTTGAGCGGCCTGCTCGTCACCACGTTTGAGCTTGGAAATCCAAAGCGTTACAGATTGTTCTGGAAAAGTCATTAGTAACCGTTAGGGCCTGAGAAAAACACAAGATGACTGTCCCAGAGGCAACTCACGCGATTCGAGGTTCCAACGACTATTCTACAGGCAATGCTCCCACAATGAATGCAATTATTGAGTGGTATTCTGAAAACTAGGTTGTACTGTCATTTGTAATGGTGAAGCCACATTTTGAACGTCCAATGGGCAACCTAGTGCATCATGCGAGAGTTGTTACTAAGGCGACTGGAGGGATGGGATTTGGCAACTTAGGATATTCATTTCCACTATGGCCGGAATTCAGGGGTGTCGCACGGGAAAACAGTTGCGACGGGAGGATGCGAACGATTCCAGCATTGGTGCGTGTCTTGGTCATTTCTTTACACAACAGGAAGATTGCAAGCCAAAGCGAGACTCCGCCAACATCTTTCAGCCTCAGTACGGGAATAACCGTCAATCACTGCGAACTGGTACAGGAATCAAATGGTCGATCTGGCTGTCTCATAACATAAG
>JAZABE010000917.1:0-4242 GCA_036137535.1 Planctomycetota bacterium
GGTCGAACACCCCGCAGTAATGCAGCGACGTATACTGGGGTCCTCGATGAGATTCGGAAACTGTACTCGGCAACCAAGCTTGCCCGGCAGCGGGGGTACAATGTTTCCCGTTTCAGCTTCAATAACAAATCGGGTTGCTGTCCCGGTTGTGCGGGACAGGGGCAAAAGAGAATTGAGATGACATTCATGCCGGACCTGTTTGTGGTTTGTGAGGTTTGCGTTGGCCGTCGCTATAACCGCGCAACTTTGGATGTGAAATTCAAGGAACTCAGCATTGCGGATGTGCTGGATTTGACAGTGATTGATGCTCGTTCGGTTTTTGAGGGAATCGATAAGGTAGATCGAATTTTGAAATCTCTAGAGGATGTGGGGTTGGGGTACCTCAAGCTGGGACAACCTGCAACCTCTTTATCCGGGGGAGAAGCCCAGCGGCTGAAAATCGCCAAATGCCTTTCTCAACCCAAAATGGAAAAAACACTTTTTGTGTTAGACGAACCGTCGACTGGGTTGCACTGTGCCGATCTCGACAGGCTTTACATTGTGCTGAGAGATCTGGTGGAACGCGGAAATTCCGTGTTGGTTATCGAGCACAACCTCCAGTTGATAACGCAGGCAGACTATGTGATTGATTTTGGGCCTTTCGGCGGCGATTTGGGAGGGAGGATCGTCGCGCAGGGCACGCCTGATCAACTGGTAAAACAGTCATCCAGCCTGACGGCTCGTTATCTGGCAGAATGGTTGTCGCACCCAGTGCAAGAAAGTTTGTGAAAATGAATCCGTTTTCGACACGATTTGTAAAACCGGGTGCGCTCCCTTTTCTTTTCGATGAAGGGGTTAATGCTGCCCGTTTGGTCGAGGAATTGATTGAAAATCAATGGAAAGGGCAAATCATCGGTCCGCACGGCAGTGGAAAGTCAACGTTGATGGAAGCCCTGAAATTAGTGATTCCCTGTGACCAGCAGGAGTTCACACTTCGAGGCGATGGTCATGGCAACGATCTGTTTCAAATGCTGTTGCAAGAAATGCCAGCTTGGGAAAGGGGTTCCTTGCTGATGCTGGACGGTTTTGAGCAATTGGCAGCTGGGCAACGAAGGCGATTGCTCAAACAATGCAGTGAGCAAGAAGTGGGGGTTTTGGTTACGGCGCACGAAGACTTGGGATTGCCAACCCTATGCGAATTAGTACCGAGTCGGGAAAAGTTCCGCCGATTGGTAAATCTGCTGCTTGCCGGGTTTCCGCACCAAATTACTCAAGAAATCATTGATGCGGCCTATCGAAACCATCAACCGAATCTCCGGGAGGCCTTGTTTTCCTTGTACGATCAATACGAATTCGGCCGCCGGGGTTAGTTGTTCGTTTCATTCCGGTTTTTGCATTGGGCAATTCGATGGTTGCCCTGGCGATCTAGGATCGGTAAGGATTCGGTTTTGGGTTCGCAAGTGAGATCGTTGATCGGTTGGAGCAGGATGGAAGTCGAAGGCCTTTCAGTTTCTGGGAGTCACCGTGTTTAATAGTCACTGCGTTCAATGATGAAGCAACCGATTCCGAGCATGACCAGGATGAAAATGCAGGCGTTGCCGACTTGAGGCCAAGGTTGCAGGTTGTAGGTCTCCAGGGGAACTGGCATCATCCGATCAAGATTCAAGAATTTGAGAAACGTGGTGGGAAGCGTGTCCGCCGTGTCGTTCCCGGTGATCAGATATTCCACCGTATAGTTGAGTTCGCCACACTTGGGAAAAATGAAGTACAAGGGGTAAATTACCCGCTGGTAGACCGATTGGAAGGTCGTGAGTTTGCCTTGAATTTTGGATTCGAGAGTGCCACTTGCAGGATCAATCTGGAGCACTTGGAGCCAGCGATTGCCCAGGTGTAGCTTGCTGTTTTCGTCAAAGGCAATGGCCTTAACGGCCTTTCCCTGGTTCAGTGGGATGAGGCGGTGAGAGTCGGTTGAGAAAATCCAGGCGGTTTCATTTTCCTTTAAAACGGAAATCCATTTTCCATCGGGTGAAGGATGAACTGAACGCGGAAGGAATGAAATTGTGTCTGGGAAGGTTTTTGAAATTTGCATTGAGGTTGGCTGGATGACAACCGCTTGCTGTTTGGGGTGAAACACGATCACGCAGCGGCCATTAAATCCCAGCACTGTCTTGCCCTCGCTGAATTGTGGAAATTCGGCTTCATTGGAGAGTTCATAAAAACTTTTGGCGTTGGGAGTGTAAATCGATAACTTGCCTCGTCGCATGACGGCCAGTTCGTCGGTTTCCGGGTTAAACGCAATTGCGGTGTTGCCGCCACTGCGGATCGATTTTTGGGGGCCCAGACTTTGGGCGGTTAGCGGTGCAGCCGGTGGCGGGGGTTCAGTGGTGGATGGTCGGGGCGGCCGATGTTTGTCCTGGTTGAATGGATCGGAAACGGCTAGTAAATGAAGTCGACCACTGGCGAAAAGGAGGACTCGTCCGTCCTGGCGTCGGAACAGATGTTTGACGGATGCCAGTCCGAGTTCCAGGGTTTCAAACTGGGTATCGGGACTCGCCGGATCGCGGGCCAAAATTTCCATTTTTCCACCCGTGGGTGGGCCAAAGGGTCGCGAGATCATTGGCTGTTGCCCCCCAATTAACCGGTTGGCATGGGGATCAAAAAGTGGACCGAGCCCCATTCCAAAAGGACTACTGAGTCCTTGGGAAAGATCTTTCCAGCCGTTCTCCTTTGGGTTCCAGAGGCTGATTTTGCGATCGTGATCGGGTACATAGGTGACAACGGTATTGCCTTTATAAACGTCAAGTTTCCGGAAGGCCACGCTGTTAAAAGACGTTTCGCAAAAGGTGTTGACGATAAACATGGCAAAAGTGAGTAGCCAGAGACTGGCGCCTGCCACGACCGACACGATGGAACTTCGCCAAAGGAGGCCGGCGACAGCAGATGCTGAATAATAAACGGCAAAGATCCCGATGAATGAAGGGATGTACAGCAACAATCGGGGGTTCCAGTAGCCTAGGCGGCTGCCTAGGTAAAGCCAGACTCCTACAAAGAAAAATGACATGGTGAGCGTGATGAAAGCACAGCCGCCTAAAAATTGAGCGATGAAAAGTTTCCAGCGGGAAATGGGTTTGCTCAATAGCAGGTTCAGGGACCCGGGATCAAAGGTTTGAGGAATGATGTTGGAGGTGACGATCAGTGCCATCAATATGCCAGCTGTGTTGAAGACAAAATTGAGGATGTACTTGATAATGGCCCGGACGTTATAAAACAGACGTTCTTTTTCGATCGGAAATTTTCCGGGGATTTCCATTGAAAGGTAGGAGAAAATAATCGAGGTGGGCGGTCCTTTTCGTAAAGACTCTCCGAGGACCTGTTCGATAATCAAGCGGTTCAGACGTTGCGATTCAGCTTTTTCAAGATTTGGGCTTTCCAGGAGGGATTCTCCTTCGGGTGATAATGGCAAGGCATCGATTGAAGCCAGTGAACTGAGTGCCTGCTCCAAAATCAGGTGATTAAGAGCCTGGGTTACGGCTTGCAGTTGTTTTTGGCTTTCTTCCCGTTTTTGCTTGAACCCCTTGCTTCCTTCTGCTTTACCGGGCGATGGATTGCGGAAGCCTTCAAAGGCTTGAGAGAGTTCGGCTTTATGCTCGGGATCCATTAAGGAAACGAGTTCTCGAAACGGTTCGTTTTCAGATGGGGTGTCGGAGTCGGTTTTGTTAATTTCCTTGGCCAGCTTCGAGACCAGTTCCTTGACATTCACAATGTCTGAATTGGAGATTTCAGTGGTCAGTGAGAAACGGTAGCTCAATGGAAAAATTAAAACCAAGACGAGGGCCAATAAGATCAGTACGATCCACAACACCCGTGACACAAAGGCTTCTCGAAAAGCGTCTTTTAAAATGGCCAGGTAAGGTCTCACAGGTTAGTTTTCCCTTCGTCGTCTGCGGGCTGGGAGAGAAGTGTGAGAAAAGCGTCTTCGAGAGAAACGTTATTGTGAAGGATTTCCAGGATTTGGATTTGGTGGGTCCGTAAGCGATCGATGCATTGATTAATAAACTCGGGGTTCACCTGTTCGCTGTAAAACGTGGTAAGCCCGTCCGCACGGGACGTGAGGGCTTTCGTTTCGATTTCGGGCAGGGCTTGTAGGATTGCCTGCGGCTTTCCTCGGAGTACAAAGGTGATTCCACTGCCGGTTCGAATTCCGGTTTTTTCTGAAATGAATTGGCCAATCTCCTTGACCGGGCCGCAATACTTGAGTTTGCC
>JAZABE010000918.1:0-1434 GCA_036137535.1 Planctomycetota bacterium
TGTTCAATCGCGTCCAGTGTCTGTTCCCAGCCTGCTGCTAGTTCTTTCAGTTCTTCGATTGATTTCTCAGGATGAGGTGCGGATTGGTCCGACATCGTTTGGGCTCCGGTAGGGGGGGGGGTACCCAAATCCTAGCAAAACCTCTGAATTTAGGGCAGAGAAATTTTCCCTGCAAAATGGGCCGGTCCCAGCGTGATCCGGCAGTGTGCAGTTCAGGTTCCGTTCTGCTATGATCCAGTAACGACGGAGAGATTGGATTTGATCGGAGAGCATTTCATGAGATTTTATTACCTGTTACTTTTGACATTGATTGGCTTTGGAAGTTGTGCGCCAACACCCACCGATCAAGAAACCCAGTCGCCGAAAAGCGAGGTGCAACCCGATTCCAAGGGCAAGTCATCTCAGGTGGATCTTGAAAATCCCGGTCTGCGGAGCGAAGGGGATTCACCACAGTCCTCCGAGTTCCAGATAACGCATCTTGTCGTCGCTGACGCTGAGTATTACCTCGATGGACCCCAGCAGATGCGGGCGCCCGACGGCCGGTTCTCCACGGGGACCAAGGTGCAATTGCTGCAGGATTCGGGTAGTTACAGTGTAGTCGTGAGTGAGGATGGGATCCGTGCTCACGTCTCAACGGCATCGTTGGGACCCGCAAAGAGGCCTTAAAGTCGGATAGTGGAGTTCTTTAATCAGGCCAATCGCAGGAAGCCGTTCAACTTGTTTTCTTTTGACCCACCCTGAAATTAACTAATCATGGAACCGAATTCGTTTGGCTTGCGACTTAGTGGGTGTCGGCGGTTGGTCTTCATTTTGTTTGTTTTGGGGATTCCTGGATTGCCTTTAGGGCCCAGTCTCTGGGCGCAAGAGGACGATGGTGACAATCCACAGTCTCGGGATCATGGGATCACTGAAATTGTGGCCAGGATCTGGACGGACAAGGAAAACCAGCAGGTGAACGCGATTTTCCGGGCTCAACAGGGCAACCGGGTCAAGGTCGAAAAATACAACGGTGAAATTGTCAGTTTTTCTTATGATGCCTTGATTCCTGAGGATCAACAGTATCTCGATGAGGTTGTCGAGAAATTTGGGGCGGCACCCGGTGTGCGAACGTGGACCGACACCAGTGGAAATCGTTTTCGTGGTTTTTTTCTCACTATCGATAAAAGCGAGATCGAATTCCTTTTGCTAAGCGAAGAGAAGATCATTCGTGTTGAATCGATTTTTATTTCCCAGTCGGATATCGACCATATTCTCCGTGATTTAGACAAGTACAGGTCAAGGCGGCGGGTTCATTACCCGTACCGATCCTGGTCCTACCGAGATGTTCATGGGAATCAACTGATGAGCCTGGGCAAGTACAAAGAGCTAGCAGGTGAAAACCTGGTTTTGACTCAGCGGGGCGAAGTTCACCGGATTCCCCTTTCACGCCTTAGT
>JAZABE010000919.1:0-1284 GCA_036137535.1 Planctomycetota bacterium
CATCAAACGATTTAAAAACTGCGGGATTTTTGCCGCAAAAAACAACGTGCGAACCTGTTTTCACCCCGATCAATTTGTGGTCCTGAATTCTCCCAGGCCCGACGTTGTTGCCAAGTCGATCCAGGAGTTGGAGTATCAGTGTGAGGTCGCCGAGTGGATTGGAGCGGACGTGGTGAATATTCATGGCGGTGGAGCCTACGGTGACAAGCCAAGTGCCCTGACACGATTTATTCAAACCCTGAAAACACTGTCCAAATCGGTAAAAAGCCGGCTCACGGTTGAAAACGATGACACAACCTACACACCAGAAGACCTGCTGCCTCTCTGTTTGTCCGAAGGGATTCCGCTGGTTTACGACGTTCACCACCATCGCTGCAACCCGGACCGTCTGTCAGTGGAAGAAGCAACAGACGAGACCATCAAAACGTGGAATCGTGAACCTCTGTTCCACATTTCCAGTCCAATCGAAGGATGGACTGGAACTCAACCCAGACGTCACCATGACATGATCAACATTACGGATTTCCCTCAATGCTGGCGTGATCGCACCCTGACCGTAGAAGTTGAGGCCAAAGCCAAGGAGATCGCGGTCCTGAAATTAAGGCGACAGTTAAGCCAATAGTGCTTGCAAGTTGCCCGTGACGGTTGGCCGTCAGGCCAACATTCCGTGGAACTCATTCAGGCGTTAAACACCACTCGCCTCCCCCAACCCCAACGGCCAGTGCCGGGTTCAGGAAGTCTCCCCGATGGATCGAAAGCCATTCCATAAAATCAAAGTGAAAAAGTCCCATTATTTCACAGATCGATACTGCCCCGGCCCCACCCTAAAAACTCCAACCCAAAAAAACGGTTTTTTTCGGACACTTGGGCTAGAGCAATTTATTTTGAAATCGAAAAAAAAATTGAATCTGTTTGGAATTTCAGACGAACTGGGAAGCAGACGCGAGTGGCAGCGGAGGTCTCACCACGACCGGCGTGACCGATCATCCTGCGCGAACAACAAAACGCGCTTTGGCGTTTTCCTTTGCCGCCAGTTTTTGACAATCCAGGGATTTAACCGGGGGGGACAGAGAGTGATAACAACCCATTTTGCCGAAAGGCCAGTGAACGATTCTTTAAATCGAGTCAGTGCCCTAGAGAAACGACTGATCAATTGCAGACAGGTCGACGTGAATCAGCTAATGCCGCTGAAATACAATTGGGCCTGGGAGCATTACGTGAATGGGTGTTCTAATCACTGGATGCCAACAGAAGTCTCCATGAACAAAGACATTGAACTCTGGA
>JAZABE010000920.1:0-3688 GCA_036137535.1 Planctomycetota bacterium
GATGGGAAGGGCAATCATCAACAGCCTCTCCCTCCGCCGACGCAGAGAAGAGGGGATTGCCAGCAGACGGGGATACACACGATTCACAAAGAGACAAGAAAACATTGAAACCCAAGGGCAAGGGCAACGGCAAGGAACTCATGACAGATGGGCCCGCGGATATGGAAGGGACTGGAACACTGGAGGATTCACAGGAAGTGAAGCAGGCACCGTTGCTGGCAACAGCACTGGCGGCCGAGACCATTGGCCCAACTGCTTCAGCGTCGCCATGGCCGGGGGCGGAATAAAAGGTGGACAGGTGGAGGGTTCAAGTGACGCCCTGGGAGAATTCGTCAAAGATCGACCAATAACACCTGGCGACCTTGCTTCGACAATTTACACATTACTTGGGATTGATCCTTCCCACGAATTGCAAACCCCCGACGGACGTCCAATTCGAATCACGCCACCAAACTCCAAGGTGATCAAAGAGCTGCTGGCATGAACAAACGCCAACAATACGCTAAAACCCTAAAAGGATTTGCGATCGTTTCCTGCTTGGTGATTTGTCCGTTACAGGGGCAGTCTCCATCGGTCACTGATATCGCGTTCGCGCCGGATGGCAAAACTGTCCTTTGCAGTTCTCAAAAAGGCATTCAGGTTTACACCTGGCCTCGACTGGCACTACAGAACACGATCCAAATCAACATGCCTAATGTTCACTGCATTGTTTTTTCCCCGGACGGCAAACAACTAGCAGTTGGAGGAGGACACCCATCTGAATCGGGTGCTGTGGAAACCTACACCTGGCCCCAATGCCATCTGGTCACGACACTGGGCAACCACGATGATGCCGTACTTTCGGTTGCCTGGCGCGGCAACCAGCGATTGGTTTCCGCCAGTCATGATCGTTCTTTAACCGAATGGAACCTTAAAACTCAAAAACCGATAAAACACTATCGCGGACATTCACGGGGAATCACATCCATCTGCATTCTCAAGAACGGTGAAATCGTCAGCGTGGGTCACGACCAATCTGTCCGGGTCTGGGATCCTGAATCCACTGAATTGATTCGCAGCTTGAATCAACACACCCGTGGCATTCAAGCATTAGCGATCTGCCCCAACCACTCTGAAAAACCCATGATCGCGACTGCCGCCGCCGATCGAACACTCCGTTTTTGGCAACCGACAATTGGGCGACTAATGCGTTACATCCGACTGGGATCGGAGCCTCTGGCGATCGCTTGGGTCAACGAATCCCAAGTGATCGCCAGTTGCGTTGACGGGCAAGCTCGCCTCATCGATAGCGATAACGTCAAAATCTTACAAACGATTCCGGGCGTCAAAGGCTGGGCCTACGCGATCGCGGTTCACCCCAACGATGGAAGCTTTGCCATCGCCGGCAGCAACGGGCAACTCCGCCGAGTCAAACTTCCTCGGACAAACTAAACCAAACACTTTCTCACTCGACACCGCAAGCCAAACGGGAGCTGGAACCATCCAGGCCTTGCGTTATTATTCGCTTAGCAATAACATTTTTCAAATTAACAGATCTCTAGGCCATAGAAACCACCAACCTGCACAATTGTTTTTCGGGCAACTGCTCTGGGGTGCCAAAACAACCTCCTTCCGCGAAAAACATCCCGGCGGAGCCTCACTTGCCAGAAACCACAACAACGAAGACTCAACCGACTTCAAATTAAACTTCTACTTGATATTTCAGTTGGTTATACTAGTAAGCCATCACTGGCTTTGACGTCTCGCACTTCGCCAGGGCCAGCCAGCATCACAACGCTACCGGTTTACCCTATGCAAAGGTAGTATCACGACCCAGCAAACCGCTTGTTCTACCAACCGAATTACCTCAGAAAGATTTCCAATCATGCCTTTTATTCTTGCCAAATCAACAATTCAAAACGGGGTTGCCTGGAGGATTTTCACACTGGCAATTGTCTTATTTTCTATCAACCACACCGGTGCACAAGATTTCACTGCCATGGAACGCCGTCTTGGCAGCGCCGTTGCTGAAGGCGAAATCACTTTGCACCAGGCAATCAAAATGCTGGATGCGCTCAAGGCAACTGAGGCACAATCACAACACCGGAGTACCCATCTCCGCAAAGCAGCTACCGAGAGCCAAGCCAATCACAGGAATATGAGAAACCAGCACCAGGCCGAAGAACCAGAAACCCGAGAACACATTCCACAAGACGATCCGAATCACTACCACAGGAATCAATCCAACAACGCCCCGCACGATCTCGAACAACTTCGCCGGGGCATTGAAGATCGACTGCGCCGGCGTGGCGAAAACCTTCGCAATCAATTC
The DNA here is from genome assembly GCA_036137535.1 of Planctomycetota bacterium. Lineage (GTDB taxonomy): Bacteria > Planctomycetota > Planctomycetia > Pirellulales > Pirellulaceae > JABAAE01. Next base: position 2,312 of record JAZABE010000920.1, read on the forward strand.
AAAGAAAACAAAATCGACCAACAAGAAATGGAAGAGCAATACCAAGCCGCTGAACGCGAACTGTGGCGACACTTTCGGGAAGCCGAAATGAAACATCATGCCAATCAAAACCCGGCACGCCAGCGGGAACTTCAAACCCGACAACCTCAGAGGGACCGGGGCGATACACCTCAGGACCTCGAGCGACTTCGCCGCGGCATTGAAGATCGACTGCAGCGGCGCGGCGAAAACCTTCGCAACCAATTCAACGAAAACAAAATCGACCAACAAGAACTGGAAGAGCAATACCAAGCCGCTGAACGTGAACTGTGGCAATACCTTCGCGAAGCCGAAATGAGACGAGACGCAGAAGCAAAACCAGAGCGAAAGCGGGAGACTGAAAACCGACGTTCCCAAAGAGAACGGGATAACCCGCCGAATGATTTCAGTGAATCCAAGTCACGTACATCCGACCAATCTAATCAACGCAATCGCCGCCAATCCGGTGTGGAGCAACGGATCCGTGAAATCGAATCGGCTGTGAAATCAGGACGGCTTTCCCGCGAGGACGTTGCTCGCGCTTTGGAGGCCACCAAACGCGGCAATGAACCAGACAACAAAAACCAAAACAACAAATCCAAAAAGCCACCCCGACCTACCGATGCAAAACGGCCTCGAGAATAAACGGTTGTTCGCCTCTGCTTGCTTTCACTAGCAACATCTAAACGGCTTGAAATCCTACCCAAAACGGTGCGACCCCAAAAAACAAACGCAACCTCTGGATCGTCCTGTGAAACTACGGTACTCCAGCTTGACTTTGCGACCGCTTTTTTAATTTCACCATTGCGGTTTCTAAAATTGCTTCATCACCCAGAAAAAGCCGAGGCTTGAAGAGCATCTGAATCCGTCGGTTACTAGGTGACAACTTTCCATGGAAGAGTTACTGGTGCGACCAACGTCCTGGCCGACTGGGTTTAATGACCCGAACGATCGTTCTTTGGTTCATGAGGCGATTCACCTACGTCCTGCACCTGTTCAGTCGAAAACCAAAACGCAAAAACAAAGACGGCTACCCAAGCACACCCCCACCACCAAAGATGATCCAATGTATCGATGTCAGCGTATTGAAGCAGGCCCATGCCAGCCCAAATCGGAATAAACAGCGGCTTGATCGCGTACCGTTTGCCAGAAATCTTAAAGGGCAAGTTAACGAGCATGAAGCTCCCTTTCAAAAGGGTTTAATCCAGAACCTTATCCTTTCAAGAATCCAGATTTTTCTTCCTGGCCCAAGACCACAATTTCAAAACAACGAATCCATACGCAATGGATGCCACCGGAATCTTCACCAAAACAAACACATCGAGGAAAGCTAAGCGAAATATATCAAAGAAGATAAAC
>JAZABE010000921.1:0-7261 GCA_036137535.1 Planctomycetota bacterium
AATTCCGCCCGCCTGGAACCAGATCTGGCGTTGGATTTCGTCAACCTTGTCGATTTTTCGGACCAACCATTTCCCCCTGGTGATTTGGTTCTTGAGTGCGCCCGTTTGGGCATGGTAGAGGTAAAGATGGTTCCAGCCGTCCCGTTCACTGGTCCAGATGATTTCATTGGATGATTCCAGGTAACGGACTTTGAATTTGTAGTTGTAGTCAATAAATGTGGGAGATTTTTCGTCTATGATTGCTCGTGCTTTTCCGGTTTTCAAGTCAATTCCCACAATGCGCATAACTTGATGCCCCCGTTGGTTGTAGAGGAAATAGAAATCATTCGAGTCGCTGCTCCACCGGAAGTCTCGCAGTTGCCAGGGGGTCTTAAAGAGTGCATCGCTGAGCGGGGTCTGTTTTTGGGTTTCAATGTCAAACAGTGCGGGTTTCTGTGTGCGAATTCGATCGCCAGGTTTAAGGTAGCTCAAGGATTGAAGTTTTGGCTGAACCTGATCTCTTGGAGAAGATTCGATTAGATGGACAATGTGCTTTTCTGCCGGGGCTTCCTTGAGGACGATCGCTTTTTTTGAATCGGGTGACCAGAAAATGGAACCCGTGTAGTATTCGTCAACTTTCCCATCATGGGAAAGTTGGAGTTCTTTCCCTTTTTGAGATTCAACCAAGAAAACATTGTGGTCCTTGATGACCAGCCGGTATCGACCGTCGGGTGATTTTGCAGAAGAGCGGGCGAGTATCGTGTTACGACGTCGACGTTCCTTTTTTCTTGGGAAAGTTGCTGTGGTTTGAGATTTCTGGTCAATGACAAAGATCTGTTCATTGGTAGAGGCTGTTATCACGGCTAAGGGTTGTTGAGTGGAAGTGGTGACCAACCAAACATGCCCGGAAAACGTCTGCTGGCGGAGCGAGCCTTGGGATTCTAAGCTCCCATAGCTCTGGGGATGGCCTTCCCGGTCAATCCAGAAAAGTTGGACAGGCGACTTCCGCTGGTTTTTGAAAACGACATGAATGGAAGTTTGACTGGGACCGGAAGGTTGGACCGTTTCTGGGCTCAGTGTCTGTTTCGGAATTTCACGCTCGGAGACGATTTCGAGGGAACTGGTTTTCCTCGCGACCTTGAAATATTTTCCGTTGTACTCAAAGAAAACATTTTCGAAGTTTAGATCCAGCATGAGATGGTGGAAAGGAAGATTGAAGGGTTCAAACGGTTTTTTGAAAATTTCAGCTAACTGGTCGGAAACCTTGACCTGATCGAAAGCGGTTTCACGGTTACCTTTAGCGATGTTGACGACGATAAATTCAAATTGGTTAGGAGCGGTTTGAATGCGGTACCACAATCCCTTTTCATTGAAAATCCAGTTGGGCTGAAGATTGACACGAAAAAGCTTGTTTTGTGTCATTTGCCGATATTCGTTCAAACGCTGGTAATCAGCCTTGGTGCCTTGGGCAAAGAGGGGATAGCAAAAGCCGGTCCAGGCCAAGATAGCCAGACCACAAACGGTTGCGAGATAGAATCGTCGTGAATTCATGGTTTCAGGAGAATGTTAAGTCAAAAGGGAGGTTTAGCTTGGAAAGGCGATGGAACGTAACCGTGGTCAAGCCGATCGCCGACTGGGCAGGTCCGTTTATTCATTTTTAAGGATCCATTGGTCGGCTGGTTTTACGGTAACGCAGGGTGTGAACCATTCTCGCGAAACGAGGGTTGGCCAAAAAGAGACAACTGGCTTAGACGTTGCTTTGCTTGCTGTGTACCCGGTGACCCCGGGTGGCCCGCTAGTGACCAAGGGAGCGATTTCTCTGCCCAACTGGTCAGTGGATCTACGGTCAGGGGATCGGGCTGAGACACGCAGAACAACTTCCCAGGGGTCTGGGGCGCCCAGCCGAATTCCGGGAATGGAATCACCTGCTCCGAGGATTTCAATGTTAGTTTCTGCAAAGGTGATTCCATCCTGTTTGAGTTTCGCAAAAATAGCCTCGGCAGCTGACCTAGCCTTTGTAGCAGCCTGGGGACCTACTACGGTGATCATGCCGGTCGCCATAAAGCCATCGTGGTAGGCGATTGAAGCTTTAAGTTGGTCGGGTCGACCTTGGTGCGAGCTCCCGCTCGCCCGCACGAGGTTGTCCTGAACCCGGTCAAATCGCACATTGGAAAAATCGGCAATGACATCTGGTGTCTTGTAGGCTTTGGGATCTCCAATTTCATAAATCAACTGTTCTGCGCAGGTTTGTGTGCTGACGATGCCCCCGGAACCGTTGGGTTTGGTGATTTGAACTTCACCCAAATCACTGATTTCAGCGATCGGGTATCCAATGTCTGTGAGTCGAATGTCAGGGTTCCAGTCCGAGAAAAAACCGCCGGTGACCTGGGCTCCACATTCGATTAAATGCCCGGCAACAGTCGCCTTGGCGATGTTGTCGAGGTCATCCAGGGACCAACCGAATTCATGGATGCAAGGTCCGGTCACTAGCGAAGCGTCAGCGACTCGTCCGGTGAGAACGATCGATGCACCTTGGTTGAGGGCTTGGACAATGCCACCGGCTCCCAAGTAGGCATTAGCACTGGCAAGACGATCTTGGATCAGCGCGAAAGGTTCCCCGGTATCCTGGTTTTCCAGGGTCTCGCCGGCATTCTGGAGTTCGGGGATCCGGGATAAAAAGTCATCGCCGGCTGAGACTCCAATCCGGGTTTCAGGCAAGTTGCAATCGAGGAGTTCTTGGGCTACTTTTCTGGCACATTGATGTGGATTCATGCCGCCACCATTGGTTACCAGTTTTACTGTTTCCCCGGTGGTATGAAGTTGGGCGAGTTGACGTGCCACGACTGGTACTTCCGTGACATAACCGAGCTGCGGATTTTTCTTTTTTTGGTGGGCGAGAATTGAAAGCGTTACCTCTGCCAGGTATTCCAGAGTAAGATAATCCAGGTTTCCGGTTTTCAATAACGTTTTGGGTGCGGCTGGGGAGTCACCCCAAAAACCGGCTCCATTTCCAATCCTGATGGTCGACATGAACTAGCTTTTCCAATTCGTTGTGGTCATTGATTACCGCGATGAACAGTCAGGTGCGATGCGATTCTACAAATGGGTGCCAAGAAAAATAACCAATCCTACTAGTATCCCAAACATCGCAATCACTAGAACGACCGGAAGCCACGTTCCGTAGTGCGAATGGATGGTCCTGGTGATTTCAGCTTTGCAATGTGGGCAATTTTTGGGAATGGGTCTCCGCAGTTCTTGCCCGCAACTGCAAATGATAGAAGGTTGAATTTCCATTCTACAATCCTAGATTCAGCTTGCTTTTTCGACCTCGGCCTTCATTTTGTTCAGCCCGGTTCTGAGCACCGTTTCAGGATCTTGTTTCCAGTAATCTCGATTGAACAATTCCAAGGACAAGGCACCTGAAAATCCATTGGCCAGAACCGACTTTAATATGCTAGTGATGGGGGCGACACCATCTCCCGGGTAAACCCGATCGGCGTCGCCAATTTTGTCTCGTGGTGGATTGTCGGGGTAATCATTCATGTGGAAACACTGAATCGTCTCACCGGCCAACAGGCCCAAACCTTCAAAGCCCGAACCGCCTTTGTAGATGTGATAGACGTCGGGTAAGACACAAGCTTCCTCACAACCACTCTCGATGGCGACGAAAACACATTCTCCCAAGCGGCTCAAACATTTTGAAAATCCCCAAACCTCGACTTGTGGGATAACTCCAATTTGGCGACCCACCTTGATTAATTCAGCATATCGTTTCGCTGCGGCGAACAGGTTCATGTCTGACTGATTGGTTGCGCCTGCGGGTGGAGCAGCAATCCGCGTCCCACCAATTTGAGCGACCAGGTCCATTTCCCGTTTTGCCTGTTCCAACGCCTTGGCCCGCTTGTCATCATCGTCCACGATCCAGTTTGCGAACCCAATCGCACTTTCGACGGTCATCCCATGATCGGCAATTCTCTTACGCAGATCTTTCAAACTGCCACCGTTTTGTTTGTATTCGTTTATTTCTCCGATCCAGGGCTCAATGCCATCGTAACCCACCTTGGCGCCGATTTCGATTTCTTTCACCAGGCCAAGTTTTTGACCGCGAATCGTGCTGGTGTTAATGCAGTACCGTATCTTTTGAAGAGGGTTCATGGGCTTGCCCGAAGGATTAGGGAACAATGTTCCGTGGCGTTTACCAGATTCGCGAGCGAAAATCGTTTTGGGGATAGCTGACGCAACAAGGCCACTCGCTAGGGCCAAGGTTCCACGCCGTGTCATTTTTTTCATCAATTTGTTGTATCATTTAAAGGAGTTGTTTTACTGTTCCCGCGGCAACAGTGTTGAGTTCCCATTTTCGCAACGTTAGTGGCGAAAACAAGGCGCCGACCATTTTCAGCTATAGTAGCAATATGTCGTTGAAAATCATTGATACGCATCAACATCTCTGGGATCCAGGGAACATTAATCTCCCCTGGCTTAGTGGAATTCCAGAACTGAATCGGCGATTTTCCAATGAGGACTATCGCCTATACACTGCCTGCCAACCCGGCTCGAATTTCGATTACACGGTCGAAAAGACACTTTACATGGAAGTCGATGTCGCTGAAGAGTGCATTCAAACCGAAATTGACGAGGCTCTGAAAATGTGTCGGTCCCGGGAATGTCCTCAAGTTGGATTGATTGCTTCTTGTCGGCCCGGCATGAAAGCTTTTCCCCGATCATTGGATTTTGCAAGATCGAATCCCGAAATCAAAGGGTTCAGGCGAGTTCTGCACACCGATGACACTCCTCCCGGTTATTGCCTACAACGCGAATTTATCCTGGACATGAAACGACTAGGACACGCTTCACTACCGTTTGATCTTTGTGTTCGACGAGAGGAACTTGCCGATGTCAAACGACTTTCTGCTGCCTGTGAGCAGACGCAATTTGTCCTGGACCATTGTGGGAATGCAGACGCACGGATGGACGAAAACGAGTTTGATCTATGGCAAAGACAGATGCGGTCGATTGCCGAATGTACCAATGTCGTCTGTAAAGTTTCTGGTTTTGTTTGGACGATCCAGAACGAAAAATGGAGTGCTGAAGCGGATATTGAGCCGATTTTAGAAGTTGTTTTTGAAGCCTTTGGTGAAGAACGAATTGTTTTTGGAGGAGATTGGCCAGTCTGTACTTTGTCCCGTTTGACATTTCAACAATGGGTCGATGCGCTCGTTCGTTTCGGACGGTCGTGTGGCCCGGGAACCCTTGAAAAAATGTTTCAGAAGAATGCCTGTGCAATCTACCGTTTATGAATTACCAGTAAGGGGCCGGATTGCCGTTGATGGACCTGGAAATGTGAAGCTTGGCGTTGAGGCTTCGGCAGTGAAACATGGGGCGGAATGAGCGGAGCCCATGGACCGTGATTTGACGATTTTCAACAGGGTTCATTCTGGGCGTTCGTAAAACTTGGTCAGGTCAATGCCTTTTTCACGTTGTTCGTCTTCCAGCAGTTTGATTCGCACTTCAAGTCGTTCGAGCTGACGTTGGATCCGCGGAACCATCTCAGTCGTCGTTTCGTTTTTTTGAACTCGCGGGGCTGGCGGATACTTGAGTTGCCGCTGCAAGGCCGAGAAGAAGTAAGTTTCTTCTTTTCGACGATTGGCTAAAGCGATTTTTCCCTCTTTTTCCCCAAACAGGATGGGTTGAGCAATTTCGAAACTCTCCAGGCCTTGGCGGTTTTGTTGGGTGGCATAGTGTTCGCTGTGGATGAAGACCAGGTCAGCGAGTGTGACGGTTCCGAGTTTTCGCCGAATGTCGAGAATCCATTGATGCCATGAGCTGTCAAAAACAGGGTCGTAAGCAACCGCCGACAGTCCATGATCGTACTGCAGCGTATTCCGGCAAAGGGTTTCAAACTGGAAAAAAAAAGTTGCGACTTTTGACCGTTTTTCCGATTTGCCAATTGCGTCTTTTTCCAGGATCGCCAAGGCTGTTCTCAGGTCGAAACGGCCTGTGTCTCTTTCGGCTTCAGCGATCAAGTAGGTTTGAAACGGATTGAAATAATGCGGGAGCTTACGCAGGGCAGATGCCATGATTCCCGTGTGATTTAACTCCGAGTGAATAAAGTCAATCGCGATTGGGAGTTTAGTCGTGGCGAGAATTTCTTCCCGGATCAACGTTAGCAGATTCTGTATCGGTTCACCGTCTTTAAGGCGGTCCGAAAGCGTTTTGTACAAGAAAGCCTGTTCGACATATTCTTCTTGCGGCAGTAAAGGGGAGGCTGTGGCTTGATTCACTTAAGGAGTGTCCGTGAGGTCTTTAAAACTCTACCTGCCGAATTTTTAAGTTCTGAGTTGTGCGTTCGGCTGAACTGATCATAACAGGTATTGGTAAGGAGAGGACAGTAATAGCCGGCGTCCACAGGACGTTTGAGCTGACTTTTCACCGGCTCCCAGATGTTGTGTTAATCCCCGGGGCAGTTGCTTCTGATTTTCGTTCCGGTTTTCGTGTTCCATAAATTTTCGATGGCGCGGAATTCGTCCGAGGAAGAGTGCAGTTTGAAACCCTCAATTGAATTGACATCGTATAGGCAAAAAAGAGTGCTTGTGAGGGCCATCGATTTCAGCTGCCCAAGATCTGAACGGTTGATTTCTCGTCGCACCAATGAGAATCCAAGTTCATGGCATAATTCAAGAACGAATTGCAGGCTGACTGAATCTAGGATTTCTTCCCCGGGCGAAACCGTGATTTCTTTTGAATTGAATACATAAAACGGGGCTGCTGTTGAGGTGTCTCGAAAATTTCCCAGCCCGTCAGTTAGCAAGGCAATCGTTTGTTTTTTTTTCGATTCGAGATCTGCCAAGTAATAATGGAGACGGTTGCGAACCTTGACGTTCTTGGGCCAACATTGTTTGTCAGTATCTCGCACTTGCGACAGTGATAGATCAACACCCGTTTCATAGCCAGGTTGGAACTGTGCCCAGGGTATTTCGTAACAATAAATGCAAAGCGTGGGGCCTTGGGAGTCGTTTCCAAACCGGTCTGTGGTTCCCGGGGTGGCAAAGATACCGATGCCACATTCGGCATTTCCGGTTGAAATTAAGTAGCGTTGGCAGGTTTCTGACAGGATGTCGGGTAATTGGTCCCAAGCTTCGAGTTGAATTTCCAGAAGTTCGAGTCCTTTCTTGAACCGAGACAGGTGTTCATTCAGCAGAAACGGTTGTCCTGCAAAAGTCCGGATCTGTTCGGTAACCGTTGCTCCATGAATGAAACCCAAGTCACCAATGGAAACGCTTGC
>JAZABE010000922.1:0-1065 GCA_036137535.1 Planctomycetota bacterium
TAGTGTAACCCGATGGTGGGTTCGTCGAGAATGAACAGCGTTCTAGCTTTACGCCCCGAGGACAGAAACCCTGCCAATCGTAACCTTTGGGACTCGCCCGACGAAAGCGTCGATGCCGGTTGTCCCAGTCGTAAATAATCCAGTCCAACGTCCATCATCGGTTTGAGTTTGGATTGAACTTTTTTTTGCCCCCGAAAAAAAGAAAACGCTTCTCTGGCGGTCAGGTTCAGAACTTCGGATATGTTTCGTCCTCGATACCGGCAACTAAGCACTTCCTGTTTGTAACGGGTTCCCTTGCAGAATTTGCAGCGGACGTGACGATTGGCCAGGAACTGCAGGTCAAGTTGCTTGGTTCCTTCGCCTTTGCAGGCATCGCATCGGCCTCCATCGGTGTTAAAACTAAATCGTCCGGCCGTAAGGTTTCGGGTACGCGCATCGAGCGTTTCGGCAAATACCGCCCGAATTGCATCGAATGCCTTGGAGAAAGTAGCGGGATTGGATCGAGAAGTTTGCCCTATGGGGGATTGGTCGACTAGAAGGACATCGTCCAGGTAGTCACTTCCTTGCACATCTTCAACAGGTAGCGCCGCGAGAGGTGATTGTTTGATACGCTGGGCAAGCAAAGGGTAAAGCGTGTCGACCACCAGGCTGGATTTGCCACTGCCGCTCACACCGGTAACGACGCAGAGCCGGTTTAAAGGAAACTCCACGGTGAGATGATCCAGATTGTTGCCGGAGGCGTTAATCAATTTGATCCGGTTTCCCTCGGGAGTTCGTTTGGATTGACCGGAGTTGAAAGTTTCGCGTTTTTCGAGGTAATCACCGGTGATGCTGGAACTGGTTGTTCTCAGGCCGTTAACGTCTCCGGAGTAGGTGACCGTTCCCCCATAGACGCCGGCACCCGGGCCAAATTCTGCAACGAAATCAGTTGACTGGATCAATTCCAGATTATGGTCAACTGCGATAACAGTGTTTCCTCGATCACACAGGGACCGCAATGAATGAATCAAGGGCGGCACGTCTGCCGGGTGAAGACCAGAGCAGGGTTCGTCCAGAACGTAGAGC
>JAZABE010000923.1:0-1287 GCA_036137535.1 Planctomycetota bacterium
CGGTTTTTTTCCCGCGTCGCCGCATGCAAATCATCGGGCGTTGGGTTCTGTAACGGATGAAGTGTGGAAAAGGTTGCGGGCAGGACTTTCTGACCGGGGTCGAGGAAGTCACCGCGAAGCTGGACAAACGTTTGCCTAGGTTGGGGACGTTCACGGATGATCAAAGTTGTTGCGGTGCCTTTTTGCAAGTTCTTGAGTATCGCCTGTTTGCTTTTCAGGAGATTTTTCAGTTTCACTAGCCGGGCATCGAGTTCAGGGGGGACTTGATCGCTGATCGAAACCTTGAATTTGCCAAGGTTGTAACCGCTGCCCTGTTCGTACGTCGTGAGGGTCATCCGGATACGACCCTGGAGAGGTTTTTCGAGAGAAAAACGAGCCGTGCGATTTTGATTCAGTGAGCCCCCCGGGAGATTAATTGCCCATCCGGTTTTGGGGTTTCCGTCAAATGCTGCGGTGACGTGGTAGTTTTGTTGAGAATGGTCAGCGATACCCGCTGTGATTTTCTCTGGTTTTCCATTGGACTGGATCTTAAGTTCCGCTAAAACAAAATTGCCATTCGTGGCCCTTCCTGGGCCATTCTTGGGTAGTGATGGGTCGGTCAGAGCTTCGATTCGAATCGATTGAAACGGCTTGAGAGTTTCAAACTGGAGTCGGTATGTATCTTGATGGGGGTTCTTGCCGGTTGCCAGAACGGTCAAGTCTTCCAACTGCTTCAGCGTAGCGCCGTGAAGGCTTTTTATCGCGCTAAATTTGGTTTCTTGCCATACAATGTTTTTCGGTGTCGGTTGACGTTTGGTGGTTGCCAAGATTTCGGATTCAAGAGCCTTGATTTCATCAGCCGTCGTTTCGAGTTGTTGTTTGGCTTTCCCCGTTGGGGCAAGTGTTAAAGTCGGTTCCTCGGAATTATTGAAAAAAGCGTACAACGAATAATACTCATTGTGCGAGATGGGGTCGAACTTGTGGGAATGGCACTGGGCACAGCCAACGGTCAGGCCAAGCCATACCGCTCCGGTCGTATCGGTTCGGTTTTTAGTTCGTTCAACTCGGTATTGTTCAGGATCGGATCCGCCTTCCGTTTGGTGCGGGGTGTTTCGGTGAAAGCCTGTCGCGATTTTTTGAGACTGGGTTGCCTCTGGTAACAGGTCGCCAGCTAATTGCTCGATGGTAAATTGATCAAAAGGCATGTCTTCATTGATGGCGGTAATTACCCAGTCTCGGTAGGGCCAGACAGATCTTAGACCATCATTGGCATAGCCATTGGAATCCGCGTAACGGGCCAAATCCAAC
>JAZABE010000924.1:0-7317 GCA_036137535.1 Planctomycetota bacterium
ACCGACAAGTCAATTTTTTCCCCGAGGTCTTCCTGCTCAACAAACGGAAGAAGGCGGGCATGAACTGACCATGAACCTCGAGTCTGCCCAGATGAAGCTAACAAAAATGCTGGCGGAATTTTCCGAAAACACGCCTCGTAATGATGCAAGGCAAGACCGACCTGCTTTAAATGGTTTGCACACGTTATTCTTCGAGCCGATTCCCGTGCTGCCTGGACAGCCGGCAACAGCAACGCCAGTAGGACCGCAAGAATTGCTAGGGAAACCAACAATTCCACCAGGGTAAACGCTTTTGGGGCAGGCCAACGCACCCGTTTTGGGTGAACGGTTTTTCCCCTTTGGTGATCATAGATCTGGGTCGGTAAACTCTTCGTCGATCCGGTTTCCAAACGATTCAAAAGTTGGCTTTTCCTTGACGACCACAACCTTGAATGGCAGCGGGTGCTTGATTTGCTCATGACACTTCGGACAGGTGACAATAGCGGTTTTCGGATTGGCTTGTCCAATTTTTCCGCACATGCCGTGGAATTTTATTTTGCAACGGGTGCAATCGAATTGCCCCAGATACAAAGCATTTTCGAGCGCCTCCTTGTCGTCACTCTTGACCGAATCAACGTTGTGGAAGCTTCGTTTGCAAACCACGCATTTCGGTTTGGATAAGGCTGAAAAAATCATTGAAATTACTGGGAAACCACGAGATTCCATTTCCCTATCTATTTTAGTTACAAAGTAGAGCCAGCCAATTCAACTACCGGCAATTATGGCAAAATGTTGCCAAAACTCGTCGGACAATTCAAAAACCCGACAAACACAGGTTTGAAAATCCTTCCCATTCGGGAAAACGGGTTCTTCGGTGGCTCTCAGGGACAGAGCAGGAATTCGCCCTACTTTGGCTTTCTCCCAAACACAGTCCCTTTCTTTTGTCATTTACCGGAACGATTGGCCTGCGTCCAGACGAAATCTAAAGCCCAGTGAATCTTCGGCCCACCCTGAAGACCGGTCAAACCCTCGATTTACAGGCCCAAACTCATCAATCAACTCTCTCTTTTCATTGGTGTCACCGCGATTTCCTAGAACAATGATCCAACAGCATCGTAGAAACCTCTTCGAAATTCTGCTAGAACAGTAAGCATTGATTTACCAATCAACCGCCGTTGCCCCAACCCGGGTCAACAGCGATTTAGAATAGACAAACCAAATCCTGATGTGATTTGTCTAAAAGCTAGAACTTGAACCAGGTCAATGGATTAATGGGATTCTTCGTTTTTCTTTTCAAGTGGTTGTTTTCGCTTCACGCCCGAAGTGAACAGAACCAGATCAACCGTCAGGTTGATTTTGGAAATCGAATACTCAGCCGTCAGAACCATTGCTCCTGTCATGCAACATCTTTCGGGCTGATGCAAAAATTTTCTTTTTGCATTTCACAAGTAATCGTTCAACCATCGCGAGGCAGATCGTCACAGAATTCCTGCGATCTCCATGCGTTCTGGCGATCAAGGCGCAATCCCGTGCTGAACTCGCATCCCAACGGTTAACTCACGAAAAACTCCGTCGCATTACCTGTTTCTTCTGGCTAGACAAATTCCATCAGCTAAATAAGAGGTATTTAGTTCATGGAAACACTACTCCCAGCCGGCATCGGTCTAATCTTGGGGTTCGCCGCTGCTTATGGCTTTTTGTTGATCCGCAAAAAAGACGCAAAGTCAATCGCTGACAAGCTGGTTGCCGATGCAGAACAAGAATCGAAGAACCTGTTAAAACAGGCAGAACTCGACATCAAAGAAAAACAAATTTCCCTCAAGGAAAAGTCAGATTCGGAAAACAATGCTGTCCGTCAGGAAATCGAAAGAAACCAAAAGGCCAACGAAAAAAAGGAGAGACAACTAGAACAACAAACAGAAGACTTGGGCAAACAGGAACAGATCGTTCAAACCTCCCAACGAAGACTCACCGAAAAAATCCGCAATGTCGACCAACGAAGCAAAGAAGTGGACCGGGTTTTCGAGGAGCAAAAAAAGAAGCTGCACGAAGTTACCGGTCTCGGACAAGAAGAAGCAACCAAACGGCTGTTAAAGCTCTTGGAAAATGAACTGTCCCAAGAAGTGGGCACCATTATCGAAAAACACGAACAGAAGATCAAAGCAGAAGTCGAAGAAAGATCGAAGGAAATCATCCTTTCGTCCATTTACCGTTACGCGGCTCCCCATACGTCCGAGTCAACCACCAGTACCGTCGACATTTCAAGCGACGAAATGAAAGGACGAATCATCGGACGTGAAGGCCGTAACATTCGGTCCTTTGAAAAAGAGACGGGCGTCGACCTGATTATCGATGACACGCCGGGAGTGGTAATTGTCAGTAGTTTTGACCCAATCCGCCGTGAAGTCGGTAGGCTTGCACTGTCAAAATTAATTGAAGACGGGAGAATTCACCCAGCACGGATCGAAGAACTGGTAAAGGAAACCCAGGCAGAAGTCCAACAACTGGTCGTCAAAAAAGGTAAAGAAGCAGCACAGGAACTGGAAATCCATGGCCTGCACAAACGAGTGATCGAACTTCTAGGTCGACTTCATTTTCGGACCAGCTATAGCCAGAATGTTTTAAAACACAGCATTGAAGTTGCTTTCGTTTCGGGCATGATCGCCGAAATGATTGGACTGGATTCTAAAATCGCCCGGAGGGCAGGCCTGCTCCATGACATTGGCAAGGCTGCCGATCACGAGATGGAAGGAGGGCACCCGAAGATCGGTGCTGACATCTTAAAACGCCACAGCGAAGGCGAAGAGGTCGTCCATGCTGCCTTTGGTCACCACGATGAGATCATCACCGAAATGCCCTACACGGTCATCGTGGCCACGGCCGATGCCTGTAGCGCTTCGAGGCCCGGCGCGCGCAGAGAGTCGTTGGAGCGTTACGTGAAGCGAATGGAGGAACTGGAATCCATCGCCTTGGAATTCAAGGGGGTTGAGCAGTCATTTGCCATCCAGGCGGGCCGTGAACTGCGGGTGATTGCCAGTTCCGCCGATGTCGATGACGCCAGCGCCGCCAAAATCTGTCGAGACATTGCCAGTGCCTGTGAAGAAAGATTATCCTACCCAGGTGAAATTAAGGTCACTGTCATTCGCGAGTCACGCTTTATCGAACTCGCCAAGTAAAAGAGGTTAGTTTGGTTCGAATCCTTTTTATTGGTGACATTGTTGGCAAGCCGGGTAAGCAAATCGTTCTCCGGTGCCTGGAACCGCTGCGCGAACGCGAGCAAATTGATTTTGTGGTTGCCAACGCGGAGAATTGCGAGGATGGTTCTGGCTTAAAACCCGGGTCGTTCCAGGAATTCTGCAATCACGGCGTCGACGTCGTAACACTCGGTGACCACATCTACAAAAAGCGTGTAATCTTTAGCGCACTTGAAAGCGATGACCGAATAGTCAAACCAGCCAATTTCCCGGCCGAGGCGCCCGGAAAGCCTTGGACGATTGCCAAGACCAAGCAGGGGATCGAGATTGCCGTATTCAGCCTGCTGGGCAGGGTTTTTATGCGACCCGTCGATTGCCCCTTTACTGCAGCAGATCGTGTTCTCAATGAAATTCCTGAAACTGTCAAAGTCCGCTTTCTGGATTTTCACGCCGAAGCAACCAGTGATAAGCAGTTGATCGGCCGCTACCTTGATGGAAAAGTCTCTGCAGTCATTGGGACACATACGCATGTCACCACAGCCGATGAACAAATCCTGCCCGGCGGAACTGCTTTTCAATGCGATGTTGGCATGACCGGACCTCACGATAGCATTATCGGGAGAGACATTGAGCGCGTCTTGGAAACGACCATCACGTTCAAGCCCAGGACATTCAAGGTTCCTAACCAAAATCCAATCCTCTCGGCAACACTGATTGATGTCGATGAACAGACCGGCCTGGCTTTGAACATCCGGAGGATCTCGGTGAACGAAAAGGAATCCCGAGAACTGGCTGAAAACCAAGCTAGCAATCCGAAAACCATTTAAACTGCACGACCAATTGAACTTGTTTTCAATCTCGCCAACCTGTATTTTCGGCACCAACATGAGTCGTCATCGTTGAGGAAGCAACAGAAACGCAAACCAGTTGGAATTCAATTGTAAATTGGACGCCCGAATCCCCTTGAAAACAAGATCCCTGCTTGTTCTGGGGGGAATCACCGGCATCGCTTTGCTCGTGACGGCTTTTTGTTTGTCTCCAAACCCAAACGGGTTTGGTACCCATCAACAACTCGGTTTTTCGCCCTGTACGGTGATGGTGGTTTTTGGTATCCCGTGTCCGTCGTGTGGAATGACAACCTCATGGGCTCATTTAACCCAGGGGAGCCTCATCCAGGCCTTTCAATCCAATGCAGGAGGTACTTTATTGGGTCTCTCAACATTGGTTTTATCGCCCTGGTCCCTGGTTTCCGGGTTATGGGGACGTTGGTGGATTTCTCCACCCGACTTGTTTTGGGGATTTTATGGGTTACTCGGCATCACCATCGTGACAGTTGTTCAATGGGTAACCTGGATTCGTTTTTTTCCGAGTTAAATTTAAGAAGGAACTGGCCATGGATGGCAGACTACAGCGCTCATTATGGATGGTGATGATTCTTTTCTTCGCCTGTTCGAGTTTTGGATGTATCGGTGTAGGAGCCCATCTTATTTACTGGATGAAAGGCACCCGAGTAGAACCAGAATACACGGGATTAGCCGGGAAACGAGTTGCCGTGATCTGCATGTCCGACGCCGCGCCCTATGGCCCTGACCTGAGCACTCAAATCCTCACGAAGCACGTTCAACAAAAGCTTATCCGAGAAATCAAAAAGATTGAACTGGTTTCAAAAAGCGAAATCGAAGGATGGAAAGACACAAACAACTGGGATCAAATCGACTACCTCGAGATTGGAAAAGGGGTTCAGGCTGATGTCGTGATCGCAATTGAACTCTCAGGTTACTCACTGCAACAGGGCACCGCACTTTACCGAGGTTCGACCAGCTACTCGGTCCAAGTTTACGATTTGAACCGAGAACAGAATGCCAAGATTCCCGTCTTTGGAAAAGGACCTGTCGAATTTTCTTTTCCTGAAAATCATCCAATCCCCATTTCCGCCAGCTTGAGTACAAATCGATTTGAGCAAATGTTCATGACTGAATTAGGTGAACAAATCTCACATTATTTTTGTGGATTCGAAATGCCGGATCGGATCGCCAGTGATGCCTCGTCCAGCCAACACTGATCCCCATTACTTTCGCTTGGGAACCCTGTCGATTTTGACTTCCAAACTCCACTACAGGCGGGTTTTATCAGTTCTTCGTTGTGCGGTATTAATCCTTGTCGTCGCAAACTGCGTCGGGTGCGAAAGCTACCTGATCAGCAAGAGCCTGACACCGCCAACAGGAGCATCAACCGATCAGCAGTCAGTGTACGGCCGCTGCGATCATGCCCAGATCGAGCAAATCGTTCACCAGCTTCTGGCGGGGATAAAACCCAACGAGAAAAGCTCGCTTGAAGACCGACGCATAAACGGCCCGGTCAACATTTGTTTTGTCAATATCTACAGTTCTGCACACGACAGTGCGGCTAATGACTCCTTCCGTTTTTTCAAGGAACAATTGTCTGAAAAGGTCAACAGCCTGATTCAAGATCAGGATTGTTTACAGGCAATCAACCGTCAAACGGTAGAGGCAGCCTTAAGACTCACCCGTTTGCACCCCGAAGATCTATTGCTCCCCGACAATCTCGGGATTTTTGTTTCCGCAATGAAGCAAAGCGGTCAGCCGTTTAAGTACCTTCTCTCGGGTTCACTGGACCCGGTTGTCCCACCCCGCGAAATGGGAGCAACTCAGGTTTACCGGCTGTCACTAAGGTTAATCGATGTCGCCAGCGGGCAAGAGATTCAAAAATCAGTTGAAATCCATCCAGATTCTACAGGCCCCGTGCCTTCAACGATTACACCGAAAACAACTAGCTAAAGCCCGATGACGCAAACTGGACAATCCTGTCACTGTCCACGTCGGTCAATCCTTGCGATCTCCTCCTCAAACCAGGTGCTGCCGTTAGTGAAAAATTTCGGGCCACACCTCTCAATTCCAAATCCGCTGGAAAAACGCTGGGAAATTACCGAAGTCGACCAACTCCCCAGAGTTCTTCCAAGTCGAACTGGTCAATCGGAATCGTCAGGGTTAAAATGCAGCGGTTCCCTCCTTTGAAAGACCCGTTCCATGAATCACATTTCCGGTCTTCTGGCCACGACATTCTTTCTCATTCCCTTCGATTCGTTTTCGCAAGATTGGCCGACGTTTCGCCGAGACTCTGGCCGAACTGGTTTCGTCAACGCAGAACTGGACCCCGCGCGATTCGAGCAGAAGTGGATCTGGAAATCTCAACTTCCTCCGGAACCCGCCTGGGATGGACCGGCTCGCTGGGATGCTTACGCAGAAATCAAAGACCTACCGGCGATGCGCCAATACGATGCCTGCTTTCACCCGGTCAGCGATGGCAATACTGTCTATTTTGGCTCCTCCAGCCAAGACACACTTTACGCACTTGACCAAACCACTGGAAAGCAAAAATGGTTTTTTGTCGCAGGGGGCCCCATTCGAATTGCGCCCACGCTTCACGAAGACTCAATCCTGTTTGGGTCCGATGACGGGAATGCGTATTGCCTCGATAAGACTAGTGGAAACCTGGTCTGGAAATTCAATCCTTCTGAGCATTCCAAAGCTGAGCAACGGCGGGTGATCAACAATGATCGACTCATCAGCTTCTATCCCGTGCGAACCGGAATTGTGGTCCGCGATAAAATAGCCTATTTCGCCGCTTCCTTTCTTCCCTGGCGGGAATCTTATCTGTGTGGAATCGATGTCGAATCCGGAAGCCTTAGAGAGAGCCAACCCCATTTTGTCTCCCGTCACGAAAACGCAACCCTTGAAGGTCCAATCCTAATCGCCGAGGAACGGTTGATCGTTCCTCAAGGCCGAATCGCCCCCTTGCTTTTTGATCGCACGAATGGATCCAAGCTCGGCAACCTTCCCGGGGGAGGAGGGGTGACCATCGTCGTCACCGAAAAAGGCAACGTCGCTCGAGCCGAAGGTGGCCGTGCGGCCAGGCCAGGGCAGCTCGGCGTCTTCAAGGGAAAAGAACGGGTCGCTTCGTTTCCAAAAGGTCGATCTCTGGTCGTCCGCGACCAGGCATTTTATGTGATCGACGGGGAAAAGATCTTTGCCGCCAGCCGAAAGGCTAATGAAATCCTCTGGCAAAGAGATTTCGAGGAACCGTTGGAAATCATTGTCGTTGGCCAAAACGTCATCGTTGGAGG
>JAZABE010000925.1:0-14712 GCA_036137535.1 Planctomycetota bacterium
GGTCGATCGAAAACGTGGTTTTGAGTGAGAGATTTAACCAAGCTGACACCGTCAACGGGAATCACCCGGTTGCTACCGTACGTCGTGGGATAACCCGTTCCTGCAAGTTCCAGAAAGGTCGGCATCAAGTCAATGATGTGTCCGACCTGGTTGGAAAAAGTGTTCGCCGGAATCCTGCGCGGCCAATAGGCGATCATCGGGGTTTTGATACCCCCTTCAAAGCACCAGCTCTTGTATCGCTTGTAAGGCGCGTTTTGGGCCCAACCCCATGCAGGTCCAACCGCTGTGTAATATTCTTTGGGTCCGGGGATCAACTTAGGGGTTTTGTGCTTCAAGGTCCGCCCGCCGGGTTCCTCGGAACAACCACCATTGTCACTCAAGAACAGGACCAGTGTATTTTCGGCAACGCCTGTTTCTTTCAGGGCAAACAGAATACGGCCGATATTCTGATCCATCGAGTCAATCATGGCAGCGTAAACGGCCATACGATGATCTTCCCAGTCTTGATTGGAATTTTCCCAGTCATAACTCTTGGAATCGATTTCAGTCAAGACATGACGATCGTCGATGACTCCCAGAGATTTCATCTTTGAAAATCGCTGTTTTCGGAGCTGCTCCCATCCCATTTTGTACTTTCCCCGGTACTTGGCGATGTCCGCTGGCTTGGCGTGAAGCGGGTAATGGGGAGCCGTGTAGCAGACATGCGCAAAGAACGGTTTTTTGTTGTCGGAAAATTTCTGGATGCATTCAATCGCGTGGTCGGTAAATGCATCGGTAGTATAGAAGTCAGCGGGAAACTCAGTAATTCTCTGGTTGTTCCGACCGAAGACCCTGACGCGGCTACCTTTGTACTTGGGATCACGAATGGAAGGGTCAAAAAAGTTGCAGCATCCATCCAGAAGTCCATAGAATTCACTGAATCCCCGTTTGTAGGGATGGGTTACCTCTGAGGTTCCCAGATGCCATTTTCCCGAAAGCGATGTCTGGTAACCGGCAGAGGAAAGGACCTCTCCGAGTGTCACCATTTTTTTGTTCAACAGTCCTCCCGATCGACGCGGAAACAAGCCGGTCAAGATGGAAGCCCGCGTGGTGGTGCACTTGGCATTGTTGTAAAACTGCCGAAACCGCATTCCTTTCCTGGCCAGGCGGTCTAGGTTGGGAGTCTGAACTTCGCCGCCGTAGCAGCCGATGTCCGAATAACCCATGTCATCACACATGATCAGGACAATGTTGGGACGCGTGTCCTGGGGAGTTGCAGGTCGGGCCTGTTTGATATCCAGGCAAAGGATAACCGGCACTAAAATCAGCAGGGTCCGGGCGAGATTTGTAATCATGGATAAAGTTCCTATGGCTTGGCCTGGCCGACAGCGGTCTGCAAGTAGATGGCAAAAGTTGCTAGCCAGTGTTCACCTTCGTAGTGTCCACTGAAAACGTATTGGTAACCCATTTTGGCATGTTCCCTGGCCGCTTTTTCCAAGATCTCTCGGCGAGGATCCTGTCGGGGGAGCACGGATGCAATTCCCAACATTGTCCAGCCCCGGGCAAGGTCCAATCCTGCCAGGTGTGTGAGATGGCCATCTGTCAGTTCAGTGACTTCAACGGGTATCAAGAGATTTCCAACCTTGCCGCGGTGCAAATCTGGAAAGAACCCGTCCAGCCAAGTCGAAAATTCTTTGGCAGACAGCACCCTGCGCATTAAATCTGCTTCGTTGAGTCCGGACGAGAAAAAATCTTGGCCTGACGGTTCGTATTTTGTTGGATAATTTTTGTCATGCAGGTAAAAATCCCTGCTTCTTTCGACGATCAAGTCTTCCAGTTGCCTGTTGCCGACAGCTCGGGCATAGTCCAGAACCTGTCCAAGAGCAAAACCTGAATCGGGATGAATGCCGGTGCGGATCGGGAAGGAAAGCCTGGGAAGATAATCCAGGGTTCGAGCCACGATTGTCTTTTCCAGCGGCCTGAGATGGTCACGCCATTTTCTTGCGTCATCGTCATCCCACGATTCCAGCTCTGCTACCATTCTCAAAAGCCAAGCCCAGCCATACATCCTCTCAAACGACTTGTTGTGTTTAGCCAGGAAATACTCATTTTCTTTTTTGATTTTTTCGGCCGTCAGGTGGGTGTTGAGCCGTGCGCGAATCTCTTTTTCCGCGGAACAGCCGGGATGGAGTTTTAAGAGTCGGATCAACATCCAGTGACCGTGGACGCTACTATGCCAGTCGAAACACCCATAGAACGCCGGGTGCATTTCCCGGGGCGAAAGAACTGAGCTTTTGTCTGCCATGACGTTGGAAGGTTTGTTGGGATATTCCCGGTCCATGCCCATTAATGCGAGCTTGGCAAAACTTGACACTTGTTTGTCGGTTAGTTTTTGTCCCAATTCTGGAAGTTCATTTCCCATCAGGCTCAATGCTCCAAAAAAGCTCAACAAAAAAATAAAGGAAACAGATGCACGCGGAGGAATATGCAACAGGATTAATTGCGAGGGGGTCGTTTTCATCGAAAGAGCTACATCAACGTAGTTTGATTTAATCAGCTAGGCCAGAATTTCTGTTACGACTTTACCATGAACATCAGTTAATCTGTGATCGCGACCGCTGTGACGATAGGTCAAACGCGTGTGATCGAAACCAAGTAAATGGAGAATGGTTGCATGTAAATCATGAACATGAACTTTGTTTTGGACTGCCTGAAACCCAAATTCATCGGTTGCACCGTAAACGGTTCCACCCTTGACTCCACCCCCGGCCATCCAGTAGGTGAATCCCCAGTGATTGTGGTCCCGGCCATTAATTTTCCCCTGGTTGGACCCTTTCTTTGGCAATTCAACTACTGGTGTGCGACCAAATTCACCGCCCCAGATCACCAGGGTTTCTTCAAGGAGTCCCGACTGTTTTAAGTCTGTCAGTAAAGCCGAGATTGCTCGATCGATTTGGGTTGCGAGTTTTCGATGGTTGACTTCGATATCATCATGATGATCCCAGGGTTGCCCCTGTCCATGCCAGACCTGTACAAAGCGAACTCCTCTCTCGACTAACCGTCGGGCGATCAGGATTTGCCGTGCATTGACACCAGATCCATATCGGTCCAGAACGTGTTTCGGTTCGTGGTTGACATCGAATGCATCCGCCGCTTCCATTTGCATTCGGTAAGCCAATTCAAAGCTTTGAATCCGGGCTTCCAAGGCGGGATCGGCTCCCCTTTGTTCCAGGTGAATTTCATTGAGTGTTTTAAGGGCATCCAGTTGATCCCGTTGTTTCTTGAATGACAGTTTCGAGTTGCGTATGTTTTCAAGTAGGCGATCGATGTTCCTGTGACGGGTATTGATATGAGTTCCCTGGTAAATTCCGGGCAAGAACGCAGATTGCCAATTTTGGGTTTCGGTGATGGGATAGCCATCGGGGCAAAGTGCAATGAACCCGGGCAGGTTCTGGTTCTCGGTTCCCAGTCCATAGGTAATCCAGGAACCCATGCTTGGGCGAACCAGGAAACGCGACGCTCCACAATTCATTAGCATAAGTGAGGGTTCGTGGTTTGGCACATTGGCATGCATTGAATGGATGATTGCCATTTCATCAACATGTTCGGCGGTATGTTTGAAAATTTCACTGACGTAAGTTCCCGATTCACCGTATTGCTTGAACTTGTAGGGTGATCCCAACGCGGCGCCTGTCGGTCGCTCGGTTCTCAGGGTAGGGTTGGGAAGTTTTTGACCGTGTCGTTTGTTGAGTTCTGGTTTGTAATCAAAAGTGTCAACATGCGAAGGTCCGCCATTCATAAACAGGTGAATTACGCGTTTGGCTTTTGGCGCGAAATGAGGAGCCTTGGGAACAAGTGCAGTCTCTCCGTCCCGGGAGACTGTTGATCCAGGGGATTGGTTGGAAAGAATTGTGGCCAGTCCCAGGGACCCAAGTCCCAGGCCACTGCACCCTAACATTTCTCGACGAGAAAGCAGTGTTGGCAGGTTTCCAGAAGAGTTCAAGGGAAAGATGGGCATCGTGCAAAATCAAAAGGAGAATTTTATTCGGGATTGATTATCGAGGGCAACCAGCTATTGAACAACTTGTTTTTGTCCGATCATCGGTGCGTGCGAGTTGTTTTTTTGATCGAATAGGGCTTGGTTTCGCGGCGATAATAGGCGGTGATCAGTTCGGCGATAAAACCGATCGACATCAACTGGGCGCCCAGCAATAGTGCCCCCAGGGAATAAATTAAAAGTGGGCGCTGGTGCAACGGGTCCATGTTGCCGTAGTCTCCGTAGACCCGCACCATCCAGTAAATCGCCAAATAGGTCAGCCCAATCAGTCCCAGCAAAAAACTTCCCAGTCCCAAGGTTCCCAGCAAATGTTGGGGACGTTGTCGATAGCCGGTCAGGAAATAGACGGTGAGCAAGTCGAGAAAGCCTTTGAAGAACCGGTTGAAACCGTATTTCGAAACACCATGTTGCCGTTTCCGGTGTTCGACGATTAATTCACCAACTTGAAACCCTCGAGCATTGGCTAGAACGGGAATGAAACGATGCATCTCGCCGTAAAGATCAATCTCGGCGAGAACCTCACGGCGGTAACATTTAAATCCGCAATTGTGATCATGGAGTTTGACACCGGTCAGCCGGCCAACCAACCAGTTGAAAATCTTTGAGGGGAGTGTTTTGTGGATTGGGTCATGCCGGATTTTTTTCCAACCGCTGATAACATCAACGTTTTCGAAATTCATTTTTTCCAGAAAAGCAGGAATCTCTTTTGGATCATCCTGCAAGTCTGAGTCCATTGAAAAGACGAATTCACCTGTTGCCGCCTCGAACCCGGCGCTCAGTGCAGCAGCCTTGCCAAAATTCCTGCGAAGGCGGATCCCTTGGACTTCTTCATGGTATTGAGAAAGTTCTTCGATAATATTCCAGGAGTTATCTGTAGAACCATCATCTATAAAAATAATTTCAGAGTCATAGCCGTTTTCCTGTGCAATCGTTTGCAATTCTGTAAACAGCTGTGGCAGGCTTTCACCTTCATTAAAGACGGGAATGACGACGGAGTAGTTTTTCATTCTTCTGTTGGTGAAGGAGTAGCCGGTGATTCTGATCCGAGTGACCTGGGTTCGATGATCGGGTGGGGCGAGGAATTGGTCGCCCAACCTATACTCTTCAGGATAATTGTTAGAAGTAGTTCCGTCACCAGCCAAACTAGTCTTAATGTGACGGCCACGACCAACGTGGTGGCTGAATTAAAAGCCGGATCGATCGGTGCAAGGATGGCGACAAGCACGATTTCCCGGACTCCCAGGCCTCCTGGGGTCATTGAGAGGAATCCGGCAACGACCGCCAGTCCCACGCAGGCTGTGAGCCTAGGGACTTGCTCGAAAGGGACAGTTCCCACAGCAATCAGTTGGATGGTTGCCCACAGGCTAAGCCCTACGAATAACCAGCTAAACGGTAGCATTAGCCAACCGATCAAAGAGGTTTTGGTTTGCAGGTTCTCAATCGCGGTTCCCAGCTTGGGACTCATGCGATCGATTCGCAGTAATCGGACCAGGAATCGAAGGACAGGGGGAGCAATGGGGAGACCCGCCGCCACGATTGCACCGAGTCCAAGCAAAATTAACCAAAAGCCAACCTCAATACAAAAGATCATCAGGATAGAGGCGATCCCGGCACCCACTGCCATGTAGGTCAATGTTTCAATGAAAACGCTTGTTGCCGCAACCGCTGGCTGAACCTTGGGGCCTGAGATGATGCTGGTCCGTACGATCACCACCAGTGCTTTCCCTGGAAAATATTTCCCGAGTTGTCCCAGGATAAATGCTCGAAAAGAATCCCAGAGTTGGGGGTGTTGACCCAATCCCTTCAAGACAATGTGCCAGTAGCCCCAGCAGATGATCATGCTGGCGAAATAAAACAGGCAGGCCCAAGGTAACCAGCCCCATCGGAAATGCTCGAACGTGACTTGGCTTTCCGAGATTTGGGTGATGCCCTGGTAGGCTGTGTAGGCGATACCAATGGTTACGAGCAGGTAGATTAAACCCTTGGTGATTTTCAGGGCTAATGGTTTTGGCGATTTCATTTCAAAGGTCGTTTCTTTTGTGTGAATGCGGTTCGCTAGCAAAACCAAAAAAAAACAACTTTATCTCAGGTTTTCTATTTACCGAAACTCAGGAATCCGGATAGGATACCGCTACTGCAGCCTCACAGGGAAGTGAAATTGGAGCGCGCTAAGTGAATGAAATAGTCTTTTTGACGTTGACCGTCGCCTTTCAGGGTGGAGTGGGACTCGACGGGACTCAATCGTCGGACAACCGAGCCGGGGTTATTAATCAACTCGACGATCATGCTATCGCAGCTTTAAGAAATGATCAGCCCCAGACCCGCTCCCTTTCTACCGAGTTTGAAAATCTGAAGGGAAGTCAAAGCCAGAATGACTCGAGTCCGCTGAATCCGGCGGCAAAGGCTGGAAAATCACCAACATTAAACCGTTTCCGATCTCTCCAAAATCCAGCAGCCTCTCAATCACTTGAAATGCGTTCGGTCAATGCTGCGGATACCCCGCCTTCCCTAAACCTCGGGGCCTTCGGTCGATCTCGATTTCAAGATCGGGGACTGGCTGGGCAGGTGAAATTGACCCAGGGGAACCAGTTGACCGTGTCCAATTCGAGCATTGATTCAGCACGCCCTGCTGCTTTTGTGCCCCAAGAGCCCGGAACCAACAAAGCTTTGCACTGGTCAAACAGTAATCGGGTCATTGAAAATATTGACGATCAAGTACGCACGGTGAATAGCCAATCTCGTTTTTCAGATAATCGGGAAATCTTGCTTCCCAACCCAACCCGTGAAACTCATGCTGTGGGTGGCACGCCGGTGACTTCGGGCAGTATCACGGGCAGCAACAATCCTGCGGAAGACTTTGCACAATCCAGTCGATTGCTGTTGCCTGAGAATAATCCGAAACTTGGACATTGGACTGCCGTCGCAACCCCTGCTCAGCCCGCCAGCAAGCTTCGAGCCCAGCTTGATTCAAGGGAAATTGCAAATGAGCGGCAGCATCCCTTGGGTACACGTTTTCCTAACGCAAACAACTTTGAGGTTCCAGCAAAGGGGCCATTCATTGGGTCGATTTCCCAGCCTTCCGATACCGTTGGTTTTAGTCCCACACCTGCTGTGACAGCTCCTGTCACAACAGCGTCAGCCAATGCCGATGAGGTTGCGGCTTTAAACCAGAAGATCGAAGAGCTAAAAGCTGAACAGCGAACCCGCAATCACGAGACTGAGATCGCAAAATTGAAAGCATCGCAAAAAGATCAGCTCGAAAAAGTCATCGCTGATTTTCAGAAGTCGCAAGAGAAAAAAGACATGGCAGATCCGGCGACAGCGACGGTTCCTGAAAAAAGCCGTGAAGCTTCGAGCCCAGGAAGTTCCAGTGCATTAGCCAGTGTCTTTCTGGTGATTTCTTTGGGGTTCAATGTATTCTTGGTAGTCCAGTATTTATCCGTTCAGAACCAGTTCCGTGACCTGTCCAATGATTTGCGGGATACGTTTATGTCCAACCATTACGAATAATCCAAACAAGTTGTAGGAACTTCAGCAAAGGAGTGCTGTTCAAATGATCATTCTTCGAAAGACGTCACTTGTCTTTTCTTGTCTAGTTATCGTGTTGGGGACAACTGTTTTGTCAGCCCAGCAGAATGTTGTTGTTGTCGATATGGGTAAAATATTCCGAGAGCATGTTGCATTTAAAACCGCGATTCAAGACCTGCAGAAAGATGTTGAAACGTTCAAGCTGACCATTCAGGCGGATCGCACCAAAATTCAGAACGAGTCAGAGATTCTGGCGGGCATCGCAAAGTCATCTCCTGAATACAAAAGCAAAGAGGCTGCAACGGCAAAGATGGCTGCAGATATGCAAGTCAATCACAACATGAAAAACAAGGAGTTTATGGAACAGGAGGCAAAACTCTATTACCAGACCTACGTTCATGTACTGACAACCATTCAAAGCTTTTGCCAGCAAAACAGTGTTTCCTTAGTGATCCGTTTTTCAGGAGAGAAAATCGAACCGACCAACCGGGCATCGGTCCTTGCGGGTGTCAACAACGTGGTGGTTTTCCAGGAAAAAAGGGATATCACCGACCTGATTGTCAAAATGGTGAATCAAAAGTCAGTGGCGAACCAAAACAGTGGCACGGGACTCCGGTAAACTTTTTTCTTTTTTTTGGCTTTCATTTTTTTGAAGTGAAAAACTTGTTTCGTAATCAAACAACCCTTTCTGGACCGGTTCAACTTTCGGGTACAGGCTACTGGAGTGGGTTGAAAGCTAACTTGGAATTTCGACCTGCATTGCCCAATGCAGGGATCACATTTGTCCGGCGCGATTTAGCAGGTCAGCCACGCATTGCTGTGGATTCGGGAAATTGCGTCGATATCCCTCGTCGAACCTGTATGCAGTCGGGTGCGGCTTCGGTCGAGATGATCGAGCACATTATGGCAGCGTTGGCGGGGCTGCGAATTGATAACTGTGAGGTTTGGGTGGATCGGGCAGAAATGCCAGCCTTTGATGGATCGAGCCTGATGGTGACCGATGCCCTTGGGAATGTACCCCGCGTTGACCAAGGGGTTGCCCGTCCGTCGTTTGTTATCGAGGAAGCAGTTCGGATTGAAAAGAACGGTTCCTGGATCGAGGCGCTGCCTTCCTCAGGCCTTGAACCCGTGATGAACCTGAAGTACCAGCTTGACTATGAAGCTTCGGTTATTGGTAAGCAGGAAATCGAGATTGTGGTGACTCCCGAATCATTTGTAACTGAACTTGCTCCCGCGAGGACGTTCCTCTTGGATGTTGAAGCCAACTGGTTGCGTTCGCAAGGATTAGGCCGCAGTGTTTCGTTTCAGGACATTCTGGTTTTTGGGCCGAATGGGGTGATCGACAATGAACTGCGATTCGAAAACGAATGTGTGCGACACAAGGCGCTGGATGTTGTCGGCGATTTGGCTGTGGCAGGGTTCGATATTATTGGAAACATTGTTGCTCACAAAAGCGGGCACCAGTTGAATGGTGAGTTTGTCCGTAAACTGATACAAGCTTATTCAGCTTTGCCGCTGACCAAAAAGTCGGCCTAACAGAAAAGGAATTTTCGTGCCTACGTTTGTTTCAAAAAATGCTGAAGTGCATCCTTCCGCTGAACTTGGGGAAGATGTTCACATCGGTCCATTTTCTTGCATCGGTCCACTTGCGAAGATCGGAGACCGGACCCGGATTGAAAATAGTGTGACGATCCAGGGACGGGTCACGATTGGGTCTGATAACAAGTTTTCTCCCTATTGTGTCATTGGGGGTGAACCCCAAGACATTTCCTATTCCGGGGCAGAAACGGAGGTTGTGATTGGAAACCACAATGTTTTCCGTGAGTCGATAACAGTCAATCGTGCCAGTGAAAAAGAAGACGGCATCACATCAGTTGGTGACGATGGTTACTTTATGGCTTGCGTCCACATTGCCCATGATTGCAAGGTTGGAAATCGTGTGATCATTGCTAATTCATCACTTTTGGGTGGGCATGTTCATGTCCATGATCGAGCAACAATTTCCGGAACGGTTGCCGTTCATCATTTTGCTTCGGTAGGTGCCTATAGCTTTGTCGGTGGAGTTAGTCGCGTTTTACACGATGTGCCGCCTTACATGCTGGTGGAGGGAGTGCCTACCAAACCCCGCTGTGTCAATGTCGTGGCTCTCAAACGAAACAATTTTCCGGATGAAGTGATTCAGGCCCTTTCCGAAGCGCATAAATTACTTTATCGCCAAAAGGTTGGTGTTGAGAATGCTCGTGAAATTTTGTCGGGGAAAAACATGCTTGTACCCGCGGTCATGACGCTTTTCAGCTTCCTTGACCACCAACAGGACGGACGCAATGGTCGAGGGCGTGATCGCCGGAAAGCTGCTTAAGGGAGTTTTGACAAACAATGGTTGGGGTGAAATGAAAGAAACAAATAGTGCAGTCATTGGTGCGGGGCATCTTGGTAAAATACATGCCAAGCTTTTAGGGACGATTGAGGGGGTTAAACCCCTTGTCGTGGAAACCGATGAAATGGCTCGAGCATTTGTCGAATCCGAGCTTGGAATTCCGACATTGGAATCGATTGATGATTTGCCTGCGGGTCTAGAAGGGGTCATTGTCGTGACACCGACAGCAACGCATTATGATATTGCTTCTGAAATGGTTTCCCGAGGTTGCCACCTTTTGGTTGAAAAACCGGTTTGCGCCGATGCGACTTCTTCAGCTCAACTTTGTGAAATGGCTGAACGCCAGAAACGGGTCTTGCAGGTTGGGCATGTTGAACGATTTAATCCAGCATTTGTTGCCGCTAAGCCTTTCATGAGCAACGTTAAATTGGTTGAGTGCACACGTTTCACCCCGTACACATTTCGAGCAACAGATGTCAGTGTGATTCATGACCTAATGATTCATGACATTGACCTTCTGCTTTCGATCATGCAATCGGATGTTATTTCGGTGAGTGCCACAGGAAATTCAATCATCGGCCCCCAGCTAGACTCTGCCACTGCCTGGATTGAGTTTGCTGACGGTACCAAAGCGTGTTTGAAATCATCCCGATGCAGTCATGTAGCTGATCGGTCAATGAGGGTTGAAACAAGCCGGGGATATGTGAATGTGGATTTTGCGAACCAGACGGTCGAAACCATGACCGCGATCGAAGGTGTTCGGGAACCGTTAAATCAGTTGAGCAGGAAGGAAAAGGAAATAGCCAAAAAAGAGATGTTTGAAAAGTGGCTTCCAGTCGAGAATGTTTTAGTTTCTCCTCAAAATGCCATCTTGGAAGAGCAAAAAGAATTTGTTCACTGCATCAACAGGTCCCAACAGCCAACGGTGACTGGACGCGATGGGCTGGCAGCCGTCGAATTGGCGGAGAAAATTGTTGCCGCGATCGAATCCCAACAGCAAGTGATATTGAAAAAGGACGCGGCCTAACGAATTGCCGTCATGGGAATGAATTGACCGTTTCTTGCTTTAGTTCCTATTGGATTTACTTGGGGATTGCTACCGCCTTCTACCTAGATCAAAAGTGGACCTGCGACCCGGGGGTTAATGCTTGCTTGGGGAGCTTTTTTACATCCGAGAAAACTCTCATCTGTTCCGGCTTTTCGAGGGTGTTTTTGCTTTCGTCATAGTACCCGGTGGTGTCGTCAAGCACACCGACTGGATTCAGTCCAAGGTGCTTCACCATAAACGGGTACATGGCTTGTCGCTTGGAAAGTTGGTAGCCGTGTCCTTCTTCAGCAAAATGGGTGTTTTCAACATTGTCTTTTTTTCCATGCAACGCGTAGATGTTTCTGATGTAGGGATACTCAACTTTGGGATTATTTTTTGTCCAGTCACCTCCAACGGAGATTAATTTCAGCGGTCGGGGTGCACATAAGGCCGCGATTTCAGCGTTGTTGGTTTCTAGCTGGGTGGTTTTATGGATAGGAAGACCACTTTCGCAATGGCAGCCCCCGAAAAAATGGGCACTGACCATTACAACAGGGACTGAAACCTTGACGCGTTGGTCGATTGCGGTAAGCAGAAACGTTTGGGTCCCTCCGCCAGAACACCCGGTGACCCCGATTCGATCGACATCGACGTCTTTGAGGGTTTGAAGAAAATCCAGTGCTCGGATGCTGCTCCAGGTCTGTAATGTGAGAGCCTGGGAGTGGGTATGTTTCCAGCCAAGGAACTCCGAGTCGCCAAATCCGATCATGTCGTAGGAGAAAACAACGGCGCCCATCCTGGCGAGTGTCGCGCATCGGTTTTGCTGATCGGGCCTCAGTCGGCCTCCCTCTGGTCCGCGGGCGTGACCGTGGGGGCAAAGAATTCCAGGTCGGGGCGAACTGCTGTTGAGGGGTCGATAAAGATTTCCATAAACAAAAAAACCAGGACGTGCTTCAAAGGAGGCTGACTCGACAGTATAGCCGTTGTAGGTTCGTTTGTTGCGGACGATCGGGTTGAGTTTAGTTCGATTCGGTAATGGGAACAGGTTCGCACCGTTAAGGATTTGGTGCTTGATTTGTTCGGCTCGCCATTTCCATTGTTCCAGATTCGAATAGGTGGATGCCATTCGCTTGAGTTGTGCTAGGGCATCAGCCTCCGATTGGTGGTTACCCTGACACAGGGTGACCTTGGGTGGGAGTTGGCGAATCCAGATATTCTTGAACCAAAGTTTATTGCCATGATTTTGCAATTCGATCGGTCCTTTCGGGTAAACGGGCTTGTTTCGTTCCCAGAAATTTTCCATGACGACGTTATCGACTACCAATTTTCCATTGAGTCTTACCGTGACCAATTCACCTACCATGCGAATAAAAAACGTATTCCATTGGCCCGCTCGGTGGTCTGCTTTGAGTAAAGGAAAACGAGGATGTTTTTTGTTGTTCCACATTGCTCCCGATCCTTGGTCAGAACCCATCTTAAAATAGGGCTTGTGATCGGTGTCCCAAATCTGGATTTGAGGAGTGCCCCTTAGGTAGATTCCGCTGTCGCCCCCAGGCAGGATTTTCCAGTCAACGTAAAGTTCAAAATCACCGTAGTCCTTTGCAGTGCAAAGGCTGTCCCCTTGTCCATCAAATGCTAAAACTCCATCGACTACCTTCCAGTGTTCACGCATGCGTTGATCGGCGACGGACTGTGCGGCAGACAGTTGTTCAGCCGACATCTGAGAACGTTTCTTGGGGTTGGCCACAAGGCCTTTCCACCCCGTCAGATCTTTTCCGTTAAAAAGGGGCTTAAAACCCTCAGGAATCTGGGGAGACGCGGCTAAGGGCCAACAGTAAAAACAAACGGGAAACACCCACAAGAATTGCAGCAAGTTATTTTTCATGGCATCCAAGTCGTGGTAGGAGAATTACTTACGCCATCATACCGGATGAAAACCGGCAATGAACACGCAGTTGGGGTTTCTGGCTGAAATTCTGTTTGCGTTGTACCTAGCCAAGCAAGCTGAAACTGAACCGGAGTCCCCTTTAGGCACCATTTCGCCAACTCGAAAATTCACCGATACTATGGGAATGCGATGGCAACGTTGGGATAACTCGATTTCGATTGCAACTCCGGCAAAACTCAACCTTTATCTTGAGGTGTTGGGAAAACGTGTTGACGGATTCCATGAATTGGAGACCGTTATCACTACAGTTGATCGGTTTGACGAACTCAGGATTACACGATCCAAACCCGATGGGATTCAATTAAGTTGTTATTGGCACCCTGCATTGAAACATTGTCCAGGAGTAGGGCCAGGGATGTTCGGCGACTTACCCAGTGGCGCTGACAACCTCGTTTTTCGTGCTGCTGAAATTTTTTTTTCCGAATTGGGGATTAAGTCTGGTCTGACAATTGAGCTCAATAAAATGATTCCTTCTCAAGCCGGTCTCGGCGGTGCCAGTGGAAATGCTGCAGGAACATTGATTGCATTAGACCAGCTTTTTGGGACCCGTTTGCCAGCGAACCAACTAGTCGACCTTGCTGCGCGGCTGGGAAGTGATGTCCCGTTTTTTATTACAGGAGGCGCGGCATTTTGTACTGGGCGGGGAGAACAGGTTGCGCAGTTTAACATCGACGACGATTTGTATTTTGTGGTGGTCAAACCGCCGTTTGGAGCCTCGACCCAGGATGTATTTCAAAAACTCAAGCTGGGCAAGGAGGTGAAAACCTTTCCAAGGGACAATCTATCAACCAAAAGTTTTGACTGGCCTAACAATCTTTTTAATCGGCTGCAGGAGCCGATGATGGAATCTTCGAGAGAAATCGGGGAAGTTTGTGATTTTCTGCAAGACTCAGGTTGCCTAGCTTCTCTGATGACCGGGAGCGGCAGTTGTTGTTTTGGAATTTGCAACGATGGAATACAAGCAAGTGAAATTGCAAATAACGTGGTTGAAGCTGGTTTGGGGTTTGTGTTTACTTGTCAGAATTTGAAAGATTTTTCTGTACCTTTCTAGAGGAAATCGATAGGTTAAAGGCATATGTGACTCCAGTGTTTTGTCGGTGCCATCATGAAGGTTACAGAAGTCAGGATTAAGCTAACGGGGGAAACGAGCGATCGTTTGTTGGCATTCTGTAGTGTGACTTTTGACGACTGCTTTGTGGTCCGTGACTTGAAAATAATTGATGGAGAGACCGGTCCTTTTCTGGCAATGCCCAGCCGTAAAATGACTGCCTCTTGTCCCGAGTGTCGTTGCAAGAATTACCTCCGTTCTCATTATTGCACCTCTTGTGGCGCGGATCTCCGGTCGGAGCCTGCTTTTCAATCCCAGGATACGACCTCTCGACTCTATGCTGACATTGCTCATCCGGTTAATGCGGAATGTCGTGAAATGCTCCAAAACTCTGTCCTCGAAGAATTCAATAAAGAGAGGGAGTGTTCACACCTTCCTGGTTATCGATCTCGCTATGACGATGACTATGACGCTCCAGGCAGAGAGGGTCTCGGTTCGCGAAAGGAATCTAGGAGATTGCGAGGAAGTGTGGGACCGAAGAAGCAGCGGACGGACGAAGTGGAATCAAACTACCCTCCGGGCACTCATCAATCTCCGCACCAACCGGAGGAATCGTCACAACCAGACAATTCCGATGATCAATTTGGGGCAGGTATTCTTTAATCGGCATGATGGTCGGCCGGTTGTCGCATTCGTGGCTTAGTCTTTTTCAGATAGATAAACGGGTTTTGGCATTTCTCTTGCCCAA
>JAZABE010000926.1:0-1433 GCA_036137535.1 Planctomycetota bacterium
GTTGGCAATCGTTGTGGCAAAACGGTCATTCCCCTGGGTCAACCAGTTGGCAAAAGCTTCGCGGCGTTTGAGCCCATTGGCAATGTCTTTTTTCCCGAACAAGACACCCGTTTTGACAACTTGACCGGGTTTTGCATTTTCATAGGCATAGTCCTTGGGGTACTTGAGGAGCTGTTTCTTGTCATCCCAAATCTTGGATCGATTGATCCTTACGATTCGCCGCATGACGTAGATTTCGTCTTCTTCTTTTTTGGAATCGAGGTTGGGGACGTTCATTGTTTTTCGATAGTCGCGAGTCCTGACTCCACCGAAAAAAGCGGCCAGTTCATAAAAATCTTTCTGGGACCATGTGTCAAAGGGATGGTCGTGGCATTGGGCGCACCCGATCCGGGTTCCCAGGAAGATGCGCGTGGTGTTGGCCAAATTATCCAGTGGCATGCCGGTGTCACGGAGCAGGTAGCCAGTCGCTGGGTTTTCCCAGGATTTGCCCTCGGCGGTCATTAATTGCCGAACCCAAATATCAAAGGGAACGTTTTGGCGAAAGTTGTCTTTTAGCCATTCCGCATAGGGCCGCAGATAGATGTTGCCATTGGGTTTGTCGACCACCCGCATGACGTTGGCCCAGTAATTGTAATTGTGGCTTGCGTAGCCAGAAGAGTTTAACAGCGTGTCGATGAGTTTCGCCCGTTTATTAGGGTCTTTGGATTTTGTGAAAACGGCTGCTTCTCTTGCCGTTGGGATGGTGCCGGTTATGTCAAGATAAACCCGTCTCGCAAAAACCGAATCGGAAACGGGTGGGTTTGCTTTTAGCCCCTTGAGTCTCAGGTGGTTGGCTACCAGTTGATCGACCCGGTTGGCCGATTCGAGGATGGAAGAGATACTGCCCGGGTTGACGGGCTTAGCTGCAGTTTTTTTGCGATGGGCGGGATTACTACCCGGTAGCTTGGGCTTGTTGGTTTTTTTCTTGGAAGAATTTTTTTTGGGTTGTCCCGGTCGATTTTGGGCCAAGGTGCTGCTGGGCAGGGTGTGCCACGCCAAGGTCAGTACAAGCAGAAGAGCGATCTGATACCGGTTTGAAATCATGTTTGGTCCTGGAGATTGAAGGATCCGGTTCAATGCGAGAAAAGTTCAGTGTGCTCAATTCAGGGTAACAAAAAACGGTCATTTTGCCTAATTGTGAACCCTGGGAGCGCGAAAATTTTGTGAACTTGGAAACTGGCCGAAAAGGTGGGGCTTTGGATGGAATGAGCGGTAACGCGCGTTGACCTGTCAGCGGAGTTGGGCTAAAAATAGGGAATCGCCATGAAAAAGAACCTGCTACTGCTCGAACTGCTAATTTTCTCAAAGTGAGGCCGTGGGTTGGCGTCCGTAAAACAAAACAGAACCCCAGGGCCGCAACAGGCTGTGGGGTTTTTTTTTAGCCATCGAATTGG
>JAZABE010000927.1:0-23336 GCA_036137535.1 Planctomycetota bacterium
GGACGACCTCAGGGATTGGACGCGGGAAATCGAAAATCCGGCAAACCAAAACGGCCTTCCTATTGTCATTTGTCAAACCGACAGGGCCACTGCGCTCAAAGACAAACTGGAAGCGGAAAAAATCGGCCCAGTGATCATTCCGAAACGCGGCCAAAAATGGGAACTTCGATAATCATGGGTTGATTCTTCCAACGGACTCCCAAAAAGACAATTCCATGAAGCCGAATGAAATGGAGCCAGCCATCCTTAGAAATCTGGCCGCCAAAACGGGTCGGTCTCTGGATGAATCGTTCAAGGTATTGCGTGACACTGGGCTGACTGACAAACGCGAACTGAAAGACCAGCTTAAATTGGTTTGCGGTGTGGGACATTTTCAGGCGCAACCGATCACCAAGCACCACCTGCTCCTGTGATTTGGCTCCGTTGCCCGGTTCCCCAACGTCGCTCCCCCGGGCCCGTTTCGGAACGGCGGTTCATTGCGAAATCATCAAGCTTTTTTTCGCTAGCGCCCGCTTAACAGCGGGATCTTCCAGCAGTTTCAGAAACTCCTTAACCGGCTTTGCCTTTAACCGGTCCCGGGGAATGGCAAAATCAAATTTTTCTTGTTCAATGGGGACAAACCTGAGTTCATGGTCAATGGCTACAGCTTCGATCGCCACACCCCAATCCGCCCGACCTTGGGCCACCGCCGAGCAAACGGCATGATGATTGCTGACCTGGATTTCATAACCGCTTGGCTGCACCCCGGCCAAAAATTCTTGAAGAAGCCTGTCGATCAAGAATCGCGTTCCACTCCCCTGGTTCCGGTTGATCATCAAGCGATTCTCCTTCGACGCCAATGTGCGAACTAACGCCCGAGCATTTAATTTCAAATCGGTTGTTTGGCTTTCATCGGCTCGGAGCACGATTCCCTGCTGACGAGTGTAACCCTCAACTACGATCACCTCGTCTGATGCAAAGGGGCTGTTGTAGGAATCACTCGCCGGATCGTACAAGTGAATTCCCGCAATATCGCAGTCTCCCTTTTTGGCCGCATTCAGTCCTGCGGTTGAACCGACAGAAAAAATCTTGGAGGTCACACCCCTGGATTGCATTTCCTCGAGCAAATAATCAAGGCCGACACAGTGACTCCCAATTAGGACCAAGTCGGCAGGCCGCGACTCACTTCCTATTTTCTTGACCTCAACCAAGTTTCCTTCATCGATCATCTCAACGTGTCGGTCAATCGTAATGAACCCGTCAGCACGGCTAAAGGTTGTCACACTCCCTGAGCCTTTGCCCATCGGGTAGGCCCGCAAGCGGACTGGGGATTGTTCGAACGGTTCAGGCTCTATTGAGGCCCCCCCTTCAGCACTCGCTGCCTGGTTCAAAAGCCCAACCAACAAGTACTCGGTCCGACCAATTTCAGAATTCACCCGAGTCGCAAGTTCTGCTTTCAAAGTCAGTGGGTTATCGAATTCACTTTTCCCAGCAAGGATTTGAATCACGGGAGCCACAAACTCGTGAAAGGTAAAAATGGCCGAAGTTGGGAAACCAGGTAACACCACCAGTGGTTTGTTCCGAGTAACAGCAAGACAAATCGGTTTACCTGGTTTCAAGGCAACACCATGGGCCACAATCCCAGGATCGTCAAATTGCGAAACAACCTGGTAGGTTAAATCACCTTCTCCCTTGCTGGTTCCTCCAGACAGCAAGACCAGGTCCGCAATATCCAAACTCTCTGCGACGATAGCTCTCAATTCGTCGACGTCATCAATCGCGATCCCCATTTCCAAGGGCTCGCCTCCAGCTTCGGTCACGGCGTCAGAAATGATTCTTGCGTTGGAATCATAGACCAGCCCCGGCCCAATTTCATTTCCAGGTTCGATGATCTCGTTGCCAGTGGAAATCACCGCCACCTTGGGTTTACGAAAAACTTCGACCTGCGAATTCCCGATGGCTGCCAGTAAACCTGTTTCTCGACTGGTCAGCATTTGCCCCCGCCGCAAGACCATTTCCCCCCGCGCAAGATCCGACCCGGCAAAACTAATTCCCGACCCTGAATGAACGGATTTCTGGACAACCAGCCGATCACCAGCACCTGTGGTTCTGGTTTCAGTATGCTCCAAGAGGCAAACAGCATTCGCTCCCCGGGGCACCATTCCACCGGTTGAAATGGCAATTGCAAACCCGGAATTAATTTCACAATCAGGGGCAACCCCCGCCGGGATTTTTTCCGGCAGTAATACTAACTCGACCGGATCCTGCTCGGTAGCTCCAAAAACATCAGATGCGTTCAAAGCATAACCATCAAAATTCGACCGGTCGAAGTAGGGAACGTTGGTCTTGGCAACGACAGTTGCTGCCAAAATGCGACCAAGCGCCTGACCAAGCTCAACCACTTCCGTTCCGAGGGGAAGCAAGCTTAGCGCCGAGCGGAACCGCGACTCGGCTTCGTCACGGTCTATCGCGGTCAGAAATTGTTTTTGCTGCGTCACGTTGAATTAGAAAAATAAACAGAATTAATCGAACGAATTGTTGTCGTTTGGAACCACTTCATTCAGAATAATGGGTTTGCAGCTTTGCAAGAAGACACACTTCACCCGATCAGCTACCCAATTTGCTTGTATGAACTCGATCATTGGACCCCAAATCGCAGTCGTGTGTTCTTTCTTTGCAACTATCTTGCTGACGTCTTGTGTTCAAAATGATGATGCCTTCAAGGCCATTAATAGAGATCCGCGAGAAGTGCCTTTCGTAACCACCCCCCAAATTGCGGTCAATCGCATGTTAGCATTGTGTCGGCCCAGTCAAGAAGACATTGTGCTCGACCTAGGATGTGGAGATGGGCGAATTGTCATCACGGCTGCCAAGCAATTCGGCTGTAAAGGAATCGGGTACGATATCGACCCCAAGCTGATCAAGCTCTGCAAAGAAAACGCAAAACGGGCAGGAGTCGAAGATTTGGTTGAATTTTATCAGCAGGATATCTTTGATGCGGATTTACCCAAAGACGCAACCATCGTCACCATGTACCTTTACCCGCAAATGAACTTAAGGCTGCTGCCCTACCTGCAATCATTAGCCCCGGGCAAACACGTCGTCTCTTTTCGCTGGGAAATGCCCGGGGTAAAGGAAACCAAAGTCGAGAAATTCGAAACGGGCGAGAAAATGTTACCGATGGCCAATATTTATTATTTTGAAACCCCTTTACTGGTCGATCCCGACTGGACTCCGGAGCCAAAAAGCCCAGAAGAAGTCGACTTCGACAAGATCAAAGACAAGCTGAAATACACCCCAAAAAAATGATCGGCTGGTGGTTCGGCTTTTCATGGACGCCCTAAGCAATCGCACTCCAGCTTGTCTTCAATCAGCCAAGTCACATCGGTTTTAGTATTTCAAAACACACCACAACGCCCGGAAGCCATCCTTCACTCCAATTTTTTTCCCTTCTGCATAGGTTCGTTTGTCGTAAGAAATGGGCCGCTCGTCAAATCGGACCTCTTCAAGCCGTGCTAATTTCGCCGTCATCTCGAGCTCGACCCCAAATCTTTTTTCCTGGAGTCCACTAAGGATCCGGTCCAGCACTGGCTTTCGCATCAGCTTGTAACAGGTTTCGGCATCGGAGACGTTGAGCCCAGTCTTCAGGTTCGAACACGCCGTAATCAAACCATTGCCAAACCGGTGCCAAAGTGGTGAACCTGCCTGATAGCCTTTTGCAAAACGGCTTCCATAAACGACATCCGCTTCTTCAGAAAGGATCGTCGCCAATAGCGCGGCAAACTCTTGAGGGTTATATTCCTGATCGGCATCCTGGATCCCAATAACATCGCCTTCCGCCAGGCCAAACCCGGTCTTCAATGCCGCGCCCTTGCCTTGATTTTTTTCATGAAAATGCATCTTAAAGCCGATCTGGCCGAATGCGTTCTCGCGCTTAAATCGATCTTGCTTGGCCGCCAACTCGATCTCTTCGCGTGTTCCGTCTGTACTGCCGTCGTCGACGACAATCAACTCCATCGGCAAATCAACATCACAAACCCGGTTCATCATCTCTGCAATCGTTTGAGCTTCGTTGTAAACAG
Source organism: Planctomycetota bacterium (assembly GCA_036137535.1). Taxonomy (GTDB): domain Bacteria; phylum Planctomycetota; class Planctomycetia; order Pirellulales; family Pirellulaceae; genus JABAAE01. The sequence continues at coordinate 4,062 of JAZABE010000927.1, forward strand.
GCATGACAACACTAAACCGAAAATCGTAAGGCATCTCGACTAGCGCCCGTTGGTTGCACCAGGTTCGCCCATGCGCGGATTCAAGCGACTGAACTGCCGCGTTATAAGATTCGATTGAATCGTATTTCAAAGAAGGCGATTGCAAGGCAGCATTTCTGAGTTTCAGAATGTCACTGCAACTGGTTTCGTAAAGAGTTCGTACGCGTTTCACAAAATTGTTGTTTGGGAGAAGAAGAGAGCCTTTCAAGTTATTTGCCACAAGGGCTCACGTCAATCAAGTCATCTGCCAGCGAAACCGCTTCCCAGGCCATAACAGCTCACTGCAGTGAACCGTCACGCCTAGAGTTTTCAAGTACGCCGCGCCCCCTAAATGCAAAAAAAATAAATTCTAAAAAAGTTGAACTGGGTTGCTTGACAAGTGCCGATCAAAGCCGAGAATAGGTTCCGGTTGATCAAAGTGTTCTTCGCATTTCTGAATACTCCTTTTTAGCAATCATCTCTGGCAGAATCCCGGCAAACAAACGCGGTGATTCCAAAACTAAACCTGTCACAGTGCGCTACCGATATGCTAGCACGAAAACGAAACCTGAATCGCCGACCTTACCAGACAAAGGATGTGTTGATTGGCTTAGGATAAGCCAATGGTTTTGAAACATTGGGGGCGGCGACTGATGGATACGATAGTCGGCGGCCTGAAAGTTCGTGGACCGGATGTCCCCCCCAAAGTTTCTGGCCTTTTTCGCGACGCAAAAGCGGAATGATTGATTGCTTAATTTCCTTCGGATCTAACCTTGGTGACTCCCGGGAAATTGTGTTGAATGCTGTTCAGGGCTTGGCGTCACAGGTCGATCACCTGAAAATCAGTAAACTGTTTTCAACCCAGCCCATTGGAGGGCCTCCAGGTCAACCTGCTTTTGTCAATGGAGCCGCCCGGTTTGAAACCCAAATGGAACCGGCCGATTTGCTTGGCCTGCTTCACCAAACCGAAACACAGTTCGGCCGGGAACGCCGGACTCGATGGGACGCGAGAAAACTGGACTTGGACCTTTTGCTCTATGGAAACAAAATTTTTTTTACAGAAGCTTGTGAAATACCCCATCCAAGGATGAGCTTCCGGCAGTTTGTCCTCGTCCCTGCTCAATCCATTGCCCCGGACCTGATGCATCCCGTTTGTCACGCAACACTGGATGATTTATTGAGCCGGGTCACCTCGGCACAACAAATTCTGATCTTTTCGTCGCAACAAAGAATAGCAATCATGAAGGGGCAGGTCGGAACCTTGCCGAATATTAAGCCTAATATTAAATTTTTTCCTCTCCCTGGCGCAGGCACACAAATCCCGATCACGAAAGCCGTTTCGGTAGATTCAACGGTTCAATTGTTGGTAGTTGATCTCATCGGGCAATCCAAAGAAAATTTCCTATTTCACAATCAAGCATTAATCAAAGGCTATCGAGGTCCCTTGTTGTTACTGGAAAACGAAAGCCTCGACCAAATGATGGTCGAGCTGTCTGCTGCAATCGAATCGATGAAAGCAATCTGATGAAAACAATCACTGGAGCACTGGAAGTGTTCGAAACAGTTAGGAACCTCAAATCCACTGGAAAGACGGTTGGCGTGGTGCCAACCATGGGCGCCATTCACGAAGGTCACTTGAGTCTGGTTAGAGCAGCAAAAACTCAATGTGATTTCGTTGTGACGACCATTTTCATCAACCCAACACAGTTTGGCCCGCAAGAAGACCTCAGCACCTACCCGCGGCCACTAGAAAATGATCTATCAAAGTTGGGCGAACTCAATGTTGACATTGCCTTTTGTCCGGGTAACCAAGAAGTTTATCCCGAAGGTTTTTCAACCTTTGTCGACCCCCCGGAAGTTGCACTTCCCTTTGAAGGGCAAGTCCGACCTGATCATTTTCGAGGAGTCGCCACGGTTGTCCTTAAGCTTTTTCAGATTGTGCCTGCCGACTTTGCTTTTTTTGGACAAAAAGATCTTCAACAAACGCTCGTCGTTCAAACCATGGTTCGCGACCTGAACCTCCCGATTCAAATTATCGTGTGCCCTATTGTCAGAGAATCCGACGGGCTTGCCTTGAGTTCGCGAAACACATTTCTCTCGCCTGAGGAAAGACAGAGATCAACAGCAATCCATCAGACCCTCACCAATTTAAAGGCAACTATCACCAACCCCAATTCAGCCGGTCGCCTGCTAGCAATTGCCCGGGAAAACTTGAGGGGTAAGGTTGATGAACTCGACTACCTAGAAATTGTTGATGCTGAATCTTTACAACCGATTACCAGCCAGACGCAATCCGCAGCCATCCTGGTTGCCGCGAAAATCGGCTCAACACGCTTGATCGACAACGAATTAATTGCGCTGAACCCATGAAACCCATTTGAAACCGCCGATTCTCTTGCCATCGAAAAGACCCCTTCTAGCTTGCGTTTTTACAACCGTTAAAAAATGATAACATTTGTTTCATGAGGCAAACTTTTTTTTTCATACCACCGTCCTGGATCGACCCGACTCTGTGGGTTTGGATACTTTTGGGAACGGTAGTTCTGGCGTGGATCGCTGCTAAAAAAGGGCTTGGAAACGATTTTTGGGGAGCAATCCCAATCTTTTTAGTGGTCGCCGTCGTTCTAAAATTCGTCATCCCTCTGGTGATGGTCAAGGATCCCGAAACCGGAGAAAACCTCGGTCTGGCAATCAGGGGATACGGATTCTTTTTATTGCTAGGCGTCCTGACAGGTGTCGGACTGGCCGTGCATCGATCGAGGCAATTAGGCTTGCACCCCGATACCATACTCAACTTGTGCTTCTGGTTATTCATCACTGGCATCGCCGGTGCACGACTCTTTTATGTCATCCAGTACTGGCCTCAGTTTCAAGCCAATGGAACCGCCAGTATTGCTAAAATCATCAACATGACCGAAGGCGGGTTGGTGGTTTACGGTGGCATCATCGGCGGCGTCATCGGCGGGAGCATTTTTTTGTTGGTCAAAAAGATGCCACTCCTTCCCATTCTAGATATTCTCGCACCCTGCATGATGATTGGCTTGTCAATTGGTAGGATTGGCTGCTTAATGAACGGATGCTGCTGGGGCGGCATCTGCGAAGACCAAGGCTTTTCAATTCGGTTTCCCGAGGGCTCTCCTCCTTATGCTCGCCACGTTGAAACGGGTGAACTGTTTGGGATGAAAGCCCTTCCAATGCAAAAACGCAATCCTGAAACTGGGCGAGAAATTATCGAAGTTGAGCCCGGCAGTCCAGCCGATCGCGTTGGTATCGAAACAGGCGATAGAATCATCGGCTACAGCTACAACCCGAATCCCAATGACAACAAACTGCCTGAGGAAATCGTCTATCACATCAATGGAAAAGGCGGCACTTCGCAATATGTTTTTGACGGTCCGCAAATTCCGGTCCAATCCAAACCGGTGCATCCGTCACAAATTTACAGTTCCATCAATGCCCTGTTCGTCTTTTTGTTCCTCTGGTTTTACTTCCCGTGTCGAACTCGAGATGGGCAGGTTCTGGGATTGTTAATGGTGGTCTACCCCATCGGGAGATTTTTACTCGAAATCATTCGATCCGACGAACTCGGCCAATTTGGAACCCAACTGACCATTTCCCAATTGACCAGTATTGGTTCGATCACTGGCGGTGTTTTACTCCTAGTGTACGGGTTTTTCGGCTTAAACCGGGTGGTTTCGTTTCAATTGTCGGGAAACCCACGGGGTTCCAGTTAATGCGCCCGTTTTTCGGACCCGTCAATTAAGGTGTAAACTGTTATTTGACAACGATTTAGTGTTAGGATCGCCGATTAACGAGCAACTAAATTGTCTCGCCAAGGAACTAATCCCGGCGTTTCTCGTCCAAAGTATGCAACTGTGAATAAAGAAGACGCGAGAACTATTGAGCGAGTCTTGAATGGCGATACGGCCGCCTTCGAGGAGTTGGTGCGAACTTACCAAGCCCGCCTTTTTAACTCACTGATTCATTCATTGGGATGTCCGGAAGAAGCCGAAGATGTAGCACAAGAGGCTTTTGTTAAGGCGTTTTCCAAACTCGCGACTTTTAAACAGCACAGTTCTTTTTACACCTGGCTTTATCGGATTGCGATGAATCTCGCAATCAGCCGGCACCGCCAAAGGAAGCCCAAGAGTTCCCTTGATGACTACCGGCTGAAAATTGGACAGGAGCCAATAGACGAAACAAGCCAACCCGAACAAAAACTGGATTTGGAAGAAAGAGCCCTCCAAGTTCAGGAAGCGTTGCAGCTCTTATCCGAAGAACATCGAAAGATCATTGTTCTCCGGGAACTTGAGGACATGGATTATGACGCAATCTCCGAAATTCTGGCATTGCCCGTCGGCACCGTTCGCAGCCGACTGCACCGTGCCCGAAATCAATTACGAACCCACTTGGAACAAATTGTCATTGAAAAATAGCAACCCAAAAAAAAGCTCCCGGGAATTCACAGCGAAGCTGAACCGCTTGTATCAGCGAATTTAACCTTACACGACTCAGACAAACTCGTTTTGAGTCGCCAGCAAAAAACTAGTCAACCAGCAGCCTGCCAGAATTTGATTTCATGTCGCAACCTGTCACCGAAGAAATGATCAGCCTATACCTCGACGGCAAACTCTCTGCCGAAGACCAGGCCACCGTTGAGAACACGCTCTCGACTGATGAAAACCTTCGCAAGACCTGGGAGAGCTACAGGCAATCCGCTTCTGCAATAAAGGCCTCCGCTGCCTGGGTGTCCAAAACCGCTGCCCTGCCAACGGATTTTACCTCCCAGGTCATGGCTCAAATCAACACACTGGAGCTCCAGGAAACACAACCGGAACCCCGTGTTTTGAAAGACACAACAGCCCGCACAGCTTCTACCAGAACCTGGATTGAAGTCGTCGCCGCCACGGTTGCGATTGTCATCATCGCCATCAGCTGGAGCAGTCAAACCACCCGCATTGAACAGGTGGCTTCACCTGAGTCATCTTCTGCTGAACACCAAAAAACCAAGAACGGCGTCCACATGCTTGGATCCCGTCGAGGTGAATTCAAAAAGCCAGATCTCCAAACGAAAACGGATTCGCCCCGTCTTGCCAACGCCGCATCTCGTGAATTTTCCATTTTCGCAAGCTCCAAAGCTCGTCCACAAATTGATCGGTTCTGGATCATCAACGATTATGAAGTCACCGCTCCGAAAAACACCGATCCGGGGGGTGCATCAGAGAAAATTAATGTACTGCTGATCGATGCCAAAAAGAAAGATGCCGTTCAATTTCTTTCTCAGCTTTCCAAATGGGATGCCCATTTTCAGGTTTTCCAACAAACGAAAACGGGAAACGCTTCCTGGTTGGCCCCCTTTGACACGTCTAAAGCAGGCAAGACAGAGGGTGATGTTTGGACGCTACAGATTGTCTTGATCGACCCTTAGCCAGCAACCAAGACCTTTTAGAGAATCATCCCAGCAATACAGGCTGTCATACAGCAAGCAATCACACCGCCTAGCATTGCCCTTAGCCCCAGTTGAGCCAGGTCCTTTCGGCGTTGTGGAGCGAGGCCTCCAATCCCACCGATCTGGATGCCTATCGCACCGAAATTCGCAAAACCACTTAACGCATAAGTCAGGATGACCTGCGAGCGTTCCGAAAGACAGACCGAGGGATCCGCTCGCCCGGTGGTGTGTTGACTCAGGTCCATATAAGCCAAAAACTCGTTGGTCGTGATTTTCTTGCCCAAGAGCTTCCCCGCCTCGGCACAGTCCTTGATTTCAATCCCCATGATCCACGCCATCGGTGAAAACAACCGGCTAAAAATCCCTTCCAGATTCCACTGAATGTCGATTGGCACCTGGCGGAACAAATTCATGAATGATTCGCAGATTTCACCCATCATCGCAATCAAAAAATCAACCATTGCGATCAACGCCAAAAAGGCAATTAACATCGCACCAATGTTGAGGGCGAGTTTGAGACCATCTGCAGCACCCTGCACTGCCGCGTCAAACAGGTTTTCCCCGGTCGATTCTATTTTCAATCTGCTCCCACCAAGGGTCATCGAAGCTTCCGTTTCCGGAACCATAATCTTAGCCACCATCAGGGCGGCGGGTGCGGAGATAATGGATGCGGTCAACAAATGCCCAGCGCTAATATTCAGCCCAGCGTAAATCGCCATCAATCCCCCGCTGATAGTCGAAAACCCTCCTACCATCATCGCCATCACTTCAGACCGTGTCATGCTGGCAATGTAGGGCTTCACCACCAAGGGTGCTTCGGTATGACCGACGAAAACGTTGGCCGCACACGCCAGGCTTTCCGAGCCAGAAGTCCGAAAGGTTTTTTGCATCAAAAAACCCATTGCACTGACAATCAGTGGCATCAATCGTACGTAGTAAAGCACCGACATCAGCGACGAAAAAAAAATCACCGTTGGCAAGACGCCAAAGGCAAATGTCCGCAGGAGCGATTTTCGATCATTTTCCGACGCAGTCACCGCGTCTTGGGCATCTGCGATCTTCCTTGATTGGGCTGGGGTCTCGGGAGGGTTGGTCCCAAAAACAAATTCGCGGCCTTGGTCCGTAAAATGCTCTATTTTTTCAAAAAACGAGTCCACGGCATAGAAAACGATTCCATTCTTGAACCGCGGGTGCCCCTGCTCATCCGGGAATGTCCAGGTACGGGTCCCAAAAATCGCCACAGCCAACACCAGCTGCATTAGCAGGGCGCCCACTACTATCCTCCAGTTAAAACGCCTACGGTGGGTACTCAATAGCCACGCGCTGAAAACAAAGACAAAAAGCCCGCAAAAGCTGGTGAACCTGAGCCAAAAATCTTCCATAAAGATTCTCAAAAAGAGTGCGATAGACCCAACCATTGAAACGGTTTTCAATTCGTGTGGGAAGCCAAAGACAGGTCTTCCAGGAAGGATTGTTGGCGATTCATAGAAAAGTTCACTAAAATTTAGCCTCAGAGAATCGTTGTTCAGGATACAGCGGTGATTTTTAATCGAGGATCATGGATTGAAACGGAAAATTGCATGTTTCGAACAACTCTCATAACTATCGGCTTTTATTGGTTGACCGTCAGCCCGTTTTTATCCGGTCAAACCCCCGGGCCACACGACACCGTGGTGGCTGACCAAGCCTTGGCCCGATATTTCGAAGCCGAAACGCAAAAACTTTCGAATGCCTGTCTTTCGGATTTCAAATCACTGGATGATTGGAAGGACCAAAAAGCGGAATTACGACAACAGCTTTTGGAAATGCTCGGGCTTTCCCCCTTTCCCGAGAAGACCGATCTCAAAGTCAAAATCACCGGGACGACTGAACACCAGGATTTTATCGTCCAAAAACTGCATTATCAGTCGCGCCCTGGACTCTATGTCACCGGCAACTTGTATCTTCCCAAAAAGCGGCCCGGGCAACTCCCGGCAATTCTTTATGTCTGTGGACATGGCAAGGTTAAAAAAAATGGCACCAGCTACGGCAACAAAGTGCACTACCATCACCACGGCAGTTGGTTCGCCCAAAATGGCTATATTTGTCTCACAATCGACACACTCCAACTGGGAGAAATAGAAGGAATTCACCATGGAACTTACCGGGAAAAAATGTGGTGGTGGATGAATCGTGGCTATACTCCTGCGGGCGTCGAGGCCTGGAACTGTGTTCGCGCGCTGGATTTGCTGCAGTCTCTACCCGAGGTCGACGGTAACAAGCTGGGCGTAACCGGTCGCAGTGGTGGCGGCGCCTACAGCTGGTGGATTGCGGCGATCGATGAACGCATTCAATGCGCAGTTCCGGTCGCCGGCATCACTGACTTGGAAAACCATGTCGTCGACGGCTGCATCGAAGGACACTGTGACTGCATGTTCATGGTCAACACCTATCAATGGGATTATCCAATGGTTGCCGCCTTGGTGGCCCCAAGGCCCCTCTTGATTAGCAACACCGACCGGGATCGAATCTTTCCCTTGGATGGCGTGTATCGCACCTATCAAAAAGTCAAACAAATCTATGCGCTTCACGGGGCAGCCCAAAAGGTTGCTCTTCATATTACTGCAGGTCCCCATCAAGACACCCAAGAGCTCAGGGTCCATGCTTTTCGCTGGCTTAATGCTCACTTAAAAAATGAAGAGTCATTGATTGACCAGCCTGCTGAAAAATTGTTTCAACCCGAGCAACTCAAAGTTTTCGACAAGCTACCCCCGGATCAAAGAAACACGGTCATTCACGAAACGTTTGTAAAAACCAAACCCGTTCCGCTGCCAGCCACTCTTAAAGGCTGGCAAAATCTCTATCCGAAGATTCAAAACGAACTCATGGAAAAATGCTTTCGCGGGCTACCGAAACAACATTCTCAGCTGAAACTAACCCGTGGCCAGTCCTCCGATCTCAAGGGTCTAGGAATCAAGCAGACCCACTATTTTTTTGAAAGCCAACCCCATGTCCGCTTAAAGCTCTCCTTTCTTTCCACCCAAGATCTCAGCGAGATCAACGAGTTTTTAGTGCTGATTCTGGGAGACCCAGACGAAGATTTGAGTTGGTCTTCTGAATCGGATCGGCGCCACCGGGAATTGGAAAAATTACTGACAAGGCTCCCCCGAACAAAGCAAGGCAAAGCCCAATCCGTTGCCGATTACCTCCAAACATCGGGTCAAGCCATTGTGTTCGTGACGCCGCGAGGCGTCGGCGAGAATCGCTGGAACCCCAATGAACGATTTCAAACTCAAACTCAAAGAAGGTTCTATCTTTTGGGACAAACGGCTGACGCCATGCGGGTCTATGATATTCGCCGTGCCGTTGCTGCAATCCAGGAGATTCACCCGAAAGGCACACCTGCGATTTGGCTCAATGCCCGGGGATCGATGGCAATCAATGCGGTTTATGCGACTCTTTTTGATCTCCCTGTCCAGCGACTCGATTTGTTTCAACCCACCAGCACTCACCGCCAAGGCCCCTATTACTTGAACGTTCGCCGCGTTCTTGAAATCCCCCAGGCCATTGCAATTGCCGCTGAAAAAGCAACGATCAAAATTCAAACGAATAATCCGACCGATTATTCGTTTGCCCAAACCACTAGCCGGCTCGGAAACCGAGATCCCAAAGTTGAATTTGTTAAATCCCCCTGAACCTTAATCGACTGCCAATGCGTGAAATCCGGATTGCTACCGCACAATTTGAGAACCAAGAAAACGACAAGGCATTCAACTTTTCGCGGATTGAAGCATTGACGCGACGTGCTGTTGATGAGGGTGCTGAAATCGTCAGCTTCCACGAATGCTGCATCCCCGCATACACTTGGGTTCAACCGCTTTCTTTAAATGAACTCCGCAAGGTCGCTGAGCCCGTTCCAGACGGGCCTTCCACACAGCAACTGATTCGACTGGCCAGAGCCTACTCAACAATCTTGATGGCAGGACTGTTCGAAATCGATGATGTGGGAAACGTCTACAACAGCTATGTTGTGGCCGCGCCAGACGGTTATATCACTAAATATCGAAAGCTTCACACCTTTATCAACCCGCACCTGACTCCGGGTAACGCCTACAATGTGATCGATCTCCTTGGATGCAAAATTGGGTTCCTGATTTGCTACGATAACAACCTGCCAGAGAACGTTCGCATCACCACCATGATGGGTGCCGAGATTATTTTCATGCCTCATGTCACCGGCGGTTTGCCCTCGACGATGCCCGGTCGCGGAGTGATTGATCGTCAACTGTGGAATCAACGCAAAGCCAACCCGAATGACCTGCTGCAGGAATTCCAGGGGCCCAAAGGACGAGACTGGTTAATGCGTTGGCTGCCCGCTCGCGCCTGGGAAAACGGCGTTTACGCGGTCTTCAGTAACCCGGTTGGTTGGGACCATGACACGGTCAAACCAGGACTGGCAATGATTCTGGATCCCTTCGGGGAAGTCTTGGCGGAATCACGGGCACTAGCCGATGATGTCGTTGTCGCTTCCTTGACTCCCGATAAATTAGACCTGGCTTCCGGGCATCGATACCGCAAAGCTCGCCGCCCTGGGCTTTACGGAAAACTGGTTGAACCTCAGGAATCGTTCACCGAACCCGGTTGGGATGTTAAAATCAATCGGTAATAACCACATTCCGCTCGGCAAACTGACGTGCAAGCACTCTCTGACTCCTTGATGACTCGCCTGTTGAAATCACCTGGTTTGATTCTGTTTTTTTGTTGGTGCGCAGCTGGATTTCGAGCTGCCAATGGTCAGCGAATCATTGACTTTGACCAGCAAGTCGCTCCGATCCTTGTTGCAAACTGCCTGGAATGCCACACGGGCCCCCGGGCCAAGGGCAACCTCGATCTGACCACAAGGCGATTGATGATCCAGGGAGGAGATTCTGGACCGGCCCTAGTCGCGGGCAAACCAGGCAAAAGTCCAATTTGGGAAAAAACCTTCTCCGGAGAAATGCCGCCCAACCAGAAGCTCTCGGCAGAAGAACAATCGATTCTAAAAAACTGGATTTCCCAGGGAGCGGTCTGGAACTCCAAGCCATTGGACCTCTTTCAATGGACGACCCGGTCCCGCGGCGGGTACGACTGGTGGTCACTGCAAAAATTAAAGGCGCCGGCAGTGCCTGTCTTAAAAGACCCTCCAAAGCTCCAAAATGAAATCGATGCTTTCGTGTTAACACGGCTCCAAAAACACGGCCTCCACATGAGCCCCCGGGCAAAGCCCCGGGAACTGGTCCGTCGACTCTATTTTGATCTGTTAGGATTGCCACCCGCTGCCACTGATGTTGAGTCATTCGAAAAAGACCCCAGCCAGAGCCGCTGGGCCCATCTCGTCGACAAGCTCCTGGCATCTAGCCACTACGGTGAAAGATGGGCCCAACACTGGCTCGATGTAGCGCGGTTTGGGGAAACCCAAGGTTATGAATACAACCAACCCAGGCCAGCTGCCTACCACTACCGTGACTGGGTCATTCAATCACTCAACAAAGACTTGCCGTATCCCCAATTTGTCCAAATGCAAATTGCAGGCGATCTCATTCAACCTGGAACTTGGGCTGGGACTGCGGCCACGGGGTTTCTGGTGGCCGGAGTGCACAATACGGTGCTCGGTCAAAGCGATGTGATGAAACGGGCCAGTCGACACGAAGAGTTGGAAGAAATGGCCGGTACCGTTGCCCAAACGTTTTTGGGCTTAACCGCAAATTGTGCTCGTTGTCACAACCATAAATTTGACCCCATCACGACCCAGGAATACTACCAGTTTGTGGCAGCCCTAGACGGAGTCAGCCATGGGGTCAAAAAAATCCCTCTGGTCGACACGAAAACTCTTAGCCGATTGACAGAGGAAAAGTTAAGGCTGCACGCGCAACTCATGCAGCAAATCCAGAATCGTGGGGGCGTGATCTCCCGTTCAGCTAATGTGATCTCCCTGAAACAACCAATCGACGCAAATTTGCAAGGCGAATCCTACACGATTTCCGTTAAAGCTTCGCCCACCGTTTGGGGAATCAAACAGCAGGCTACTGGGGCTCAGGATGGCTTGGAGTTTCGCATTCTGGACCCCGGCAATCGTCTGGTTGCCAGTCAAAAAATAAAGCCGGCGAGTTGGCAAGAATCGGGTGAACAGCAACGCTTCCGCAATTTCAAGTTTCACTACCAGGGAAACGGTTCTGGAAAGGTAACCCTCGAAATCAGGTCTTATCCTCATGAAGGCCGGTTTGGGGGAGCAATCGATGATCTCAAAATCACAAATTCAAAACGAGAGGTTTTGTTCCAAGACAATTTTGATGATTTAAACGATGGGAATAATTCCGCCTTGCAGGCCGACACCAAGTTAAACGTTTTTTGGGGACAATCTTCCAAGCGATGGAACCAGTCTGGACTCAACCCAATTCATGCCGTTGAATATCAAAAGGGGAACCGGGCCATCCAGATTTTCAGTGGCTGGCTCGAAAAGAACTTGGTACCGATCAGCCAAACCGAAAAAAATCTCGCAGCTCAAATTCGCGTCATCGATCAGCAGCTTCTAGAAACCGATCTGTTTTCCGTGGTTTCCAGAAACCCCGGGCCGATGCGGGTTCTTCTGAGAGGAGACGCCAATTTACTGGGACAAGAAGTTGTCGCCGGTGGTCTCAAGTCGATAGTCGGAACCAACCCTAGTTTTGGTGTTGCAAACACCCAACCCGAGGGTGACCGAAGATTGAAACTAGCGGACTGGATCACCGATCCGAACAACGGCCCCTTTCACCGAACGCTGGTGAATCGTATTTGGCACTATCATTTCGGCACCGGAATTGTTTCTTCTCCCAATGACCTTGGTTTTAACGGTGATCGGCCAAGCCACCCCGATCTTTTGGAGTGGCTTTCCGTCTGGTTCCGCAACCACAACTATTCACTCAAAAAATTGCATCGCTTGATTCTCACTTCGGCGACATGGCAACAATCGTCCCATGCCGGGACACCAGAACATTACCATCAAGCCAAGCAAGTTGACCACGACAACCGGCTTTTGTGGAGACAGAACCCCCGACGCGTAGATGCTGAATACCTTCGGGATGCGATTCTCAAGATCGCTGGCCAACTGAATCCAAAACCGTTTGGCCCGGGTTACGTTGACGTGAAAATCAAAACGGTCGGCTCGGCCCATTACTATCGCTCGTTTGACCCCACTGGCCCCCCGTTTAATCGACGTTCCATCTATCGCTGGAGAGCTCGGGGAGAGCGAAGCGGTTTGCTGGAATCGTTTGACTGCCCTGATCCTTCGGTCAAAACACCGAAACGAAGCACAACGACCACACCTTCTCAGGTCTTGAGCCAATGGAATCATTCATTTGTCTTGCGAATGTCCTCCCACTTGGCCAGCCAAATCCAACATCTTATTCCCGAAGGCAGCGACCAGGACCAAATCAATCTCGCTTATCGTCTCGTGTTGAACCGCCTACCTACAACACGGGAGGCCAACACGTCAGTGAACTTTTTACGTGAACACAAAGATTTACCACTCTTCTGTCGTGTCCTGTTCAATTGTTCCGAATTTGTGATCTTGGAATAATCGCTTGCCTCTGAACTGCGGGTGTCCTGAACAATGGACCCCGGGGCAAGCCACGGGGCAAGCCACGGGGCAGGATCCGGTTTCTAGAACTTATGCTTTAATTTTCTTCACCCGCTTTCAAAGCCATAATCGCCAAGGCCGTGCCAGCGTGGGTTAAGTAGTGCTTACTGCCCTTGCTCACCGAACGCGTATACCATCGACCGCTTTCCCGTTGATTGTTTTTCAACCATTGAATTCCTTCGCGAACCGACTCGTGGTCTTTTCCAAGACCGCTGCGCAGCAAGACAAACACTGCTAACCCCGTAGCGTAACCGTCACTGGTTTGGTGATCCGGGTCTTGACCGTCCACTCGATCCCATTTTCCCATCGACGGGGTGTTCCAACCGCCATCTTGTTTCTGCAAAGACACTAACTCGTTGACCGTCTTCTGAGCCTGCAATCCGGATATCCAGTCGCCGCCCAGACGGTTTGCCCATACCAGCAGCGCTCGATTGTGTAACTTCTGGATTGCATTCGTCCGAATGTATTTTTTAAGCTTGGCAACCCCCGCTTTGGCCGCTTGCGACTCTAGGTAATTTTTTGGTACCGCGCTGAGCCCAACCGCCGCCATCGCTGCACCAAATTCATCGTCTGATTCCATGGGGGGCCAGTCGCACTTCAGCCAGTCAAAACCTCCATCATCTCTTTGGACTTCCCAAACTCGATCGACGGCAATCTTGGCCGCAGGCGAAAGCCGTGTTCCATTGCCCCGATCGACCAGAGCCAAGGTCACTGCAGCCATAACGACTTCGGCATCCCATCTGGGCCCCTTTTCTTTCCAACGCTGGGTCACCATCTGGTTGAGTGACTGATGGACAGCGTTGAAATACTTGGGCTTCTGCCTAAAGTCCGACATCGCAATTAAATGCAGGTAATTCGTGTGGCAGGTAAAGCATTTGTGCTTTTGAGTCCATGCCATGGACGTTCGGTCGAGGTAATCTATCGCGTTCTGAAGATGGAACGTTTTTGACTTTGATTCGGCTGCGTCAACCTTGAGAAGTTTAACCTCCTGATTATTGGCAGTTGCTTTTTCATCAAATGGTACCTTTGCGGTCATGCTGGATGCCAAGAACATCCAGACAATCCAGCCAAACCAAAAACGGGTGTCAGTCATTATCGAGTTCCAAGGGTTGGGATCTATTGGGTCATTAAAAAAGGTGAGCCGATTTTGTCGCCGCTAGCTTTGAATCCATTTCCATCCACGTCAACAAAGATAGGGTTTGAGACCGAACAGGGAGGGCGGTTGCCACTCGGACCATAAACGCGCCCCAGTGTCAGCCCTTCACCGATTGCACCAACGATAATGTGCGCATCCTGGGCCAACTCGATCGCAATCGCCTGTTCGAATTTCACGACGCCGTTGCCAAACATCATTTTATGGGTCCTTCGGGTAAAATTCAAAGTCTTGTCGGCATGTCCATTGATAAAAATCTGGACACGGTTGATATCGAGCCAGTTGGCGCATTGTACGCGAACCGAAAGTGTTAATTTTCCGGATAACACGACAGCGTCATCCCCCGGTATCAATTTTTTGCCTCCTTTCGCCGGCAACAACGAAACTTCCATAAAGGGTCCAGTCGTCATGATGACCTGTCCCTTTTTGGTATTGCGGACCATCTCCATCGTGTCGATCTTAGCAGCATCATCGGTGCTCGACTTCACATAATTTCGGATCCATCCACTTCCATGATAATTATAGTGGGCGTCTGTATTCCCAACGCCCACAATTCGATATCCCTGATTTAACAACTGCATCCAATTGAAAACGACATTTCCACGTAATCCTTTGCCCGGCAGGGTATCCGGTTTCACAAAAATGGTCTCTGGTGGATGAACCTCCATTACATCCATAAAATCAAACATCTTTTTAAATCCCTGGTCCGCTTTTCCGTCAAGATCCGCATCGCCTGCCATCTGAATCAGGTTCGGATGGTTGGCTTGAACCAGTTTTTCACTCTTCTGATCCCAATAGGCAATTCTCTCGATCTGGACCACCGGGTCCGGGTCGATTCGCGGACCACCACCATCCTGGGTCCTTGGCTTATAAACCAAGGGAAAGGCGTTTTGATGATTCAAAGGCAGCGGGTTGCCAGTAAGCTCCATTCCAGTACAGGTTGACATCCATTTTTCAGCCTGCAAGCTCTGGAGATGCGGCACGTAAGAGTCGATTCGCTGGTGCTCGGTACACGGAGCAAACTCTATCTGCTCTCCCAGCAAGTTAAGCACCCGGCCGAGTTGATCGCTCGTATTATCACCGGAAGGCGTTGAGTGGCTGTGATACTCCGTACTGACCCAACCCGACGTCTCAACGACTCTTTTCAAGGTAGTGTTGATTTTCGTAATTTCATTCTGCCGGGCTTGGATGGTCAAGTATTCCGCATCGTATTCCGGACCGCGACTGATGAGGACTTCGTAGTCCCCAGCCGGGATCGTTTGTTGAAACGTACCGTTGTGCGAATAAAACAGATTCTTCACTGGGTTGGCATTGGAGTCGGGTCCAAAATCAGGATCACGAGTGCCGTTGCGGCCAATAAATGCCACCTTGCAGGGAATTCCCTCCCCGGCCTCATCTCGTATAACCGCTGAAACCCGCGGGGGATTCATTCCTGATTTCACACGCACCCGCACTTCGCGCTGATTGAGCACCCCGAATGTTCTTTGCTGGATTGGTTGGCCAACGGCAGCAATCTCTGCAGTGTAGGTACTGGCAGGCAGCCCAAACAAAACCGATCCCTGGGGCCCGGTTCGTGCTGTCCCGATTGATTTGCCTTCGTGTGTGATTTTTACGGTTGCATTACCAACGGGTCCACGAGGGTCCTCAACCAGAACCCGAACCGGAATGATGCGGTCTCCCAATTTCCGCTTTGCGATGCCCCTAGCACCCAAGTGAGAGCTGGAGGGTATCAAATACCTCGTGTTCGATTCCCCGGTGGTTTCGTATTGGATCAGCGCCACATTTCCCGTGCCGCCGCGGCTCAGGTTGGACGACGGTGCGCAGATCCCATAACATTGGCGAAACCAGTCATCGTTCGCAAAAAAAACTGGTTTTTCACCAGCCAAGCTAAACTTGAATGTTCGATCAGCTCGTAGATGGTCTGTAAACTTTTTGCGACGGACAGGCAGGCCATTTTTCAGAATCCGGTGATTTATTTCCAGCCACGATGCCCCCTCTTCCAATGAATACTCAATGCTTGCCTTTTCACCTTGGGAGACATTCGAAGACACAAGGGTGATTTTTATTTTTTGGCCGCTGCCTTTGCGAATTGGAACCGGTTTGCCATCGACAGAAACTTGGAGTTTTTTCTCACTGTGAAAGTGGAATCTCTGCCCCAGTGGCCGAAAACAGCCTAATTGATCGTTGGACTGGTTGCGTTCGGTAAGGTCAAGTACAAACCCGCCCACATCCCGGATAGTCAGGTTTGCATTTCGGAGAGGGCTGGGACGAGCGATAACGACAATCAGTTGGTCATTTCTGAGCACATAATCCCCGTAAATGGCATCCACTTCCTTTCCCTTGGGTGAAAATTCATCCCAGTTTTTTGCATTGAGTTGCACAAAATCTGTCGCGGTTAGCGTAAGCGGCACTAACGCCCAAAACAGGAGTAAACCAGCTGCATAACAAAAAGCCTTGGCCACAATCTGTCTGTCCATATTCGTTCCCCTGAATTTCGGCGATGCCCTCTAACTGAACCCAAGCCACGTGGTTCATTCGATTTTTTTAACGAACTTGCGATCCAAGCCAACGACCCGAAGCAATCGCTCTGCAAACTCGATGGCATGCAACTGTTACTAATATCTATTATCTTCAGCGGGGATTCAAATGCGGTTATTGACCGCCTTGGCGGAAATTTGCTTTAAGTCTTCAAGTAACCTGGGCGAGTGCAAAATGAAACTGTAATCTCGTGAACAGAGGATCTCGCGCCGTCTCTTTTCCTCTTCCAGATTCGTCGATCGCAATTTTGCACGCTGCAAACCGTTTAAATTGGCTTCGAGCAATTTCTGGTTGACTAAAGAAATTCGTTGATGCCACCCTCGTTTCTCGCCGAGTGGTGGAATTTCCCTCAGCAATTGTCGCTTTTCATCTATCAGGGCGGCCAGATCGCCGGGGCATTCCATCGCGACTTGTTCCACAAATTGTTCCGGATGAAATTGCCTTTCACGAATTTCTGATTTTACTTGTCTTAATTCTCGATCATCGGTGGACGATTCGCCGAAAGGCAAAAAATGAGTCGACGTTGCCGTTAAAAAACCAGGTGGCTCAATCCCATAAAAACGTTGGATCATCAGATCCGTCAATTCGTCGTATTTAGCCCCTCCGATCCCATGCACAAAAAGGTCCGCCAAGAACACCCTGGCATACAGAGTCGTCATTAACGCTCGGGGGCGAATTGAGAAAGCTGGATGGTGGTTGAACTCAAGTTCAGCTAATGATTCAGAAAGCCTTTCGGTGGGCAAGCCTATTCTGATTTCTCTCAGGTTGGATAACTCGATCGTGTTTGCCGACGACCGAACATAGAGCGGACTCCTTACAGGATGCTCATTTGACCAAATCCAAAATGGCATTTCCCGCCAACCTTCCTCTTCGCGAAGCATCGGCACGGGATGAGTAGCGCTTCGCACTCTGTAAACACTTCGGAATTGTTGCAACGAATCGTTGTAGACAGCCTGCACCGTTCTCGCCTGGAGCAATACCGACGCCAGAAACCTCTTGAAGGCTTCACCTCTGCAAACATGGCTCAACGGAACCTCGACATTCCTAACGCCATTTTCAATTTCTAGTTCATGCCGCGCCTGTGCAATAGACTGACCGACTAACCCTGTTGCTTGTCTTGCCGGCGACAACAGTTCCCAGAATCGGTCCAGCACAAGACCGTACTGCGAGACCTTTCCAAGAGAATCCTTAACCTTCGCACAAAAACCGGAAAAGGCGGCATCGCTTTTCCATCGCCGGTTTTCAAAGGGCTGACTGGGCCCTCCTTCGTCAAATTGAATTTTCTTAATGAACGGTTTTTCCAAAGAACCCGCTGGGACCACAATTGACGTTTCAGTGCACTCATCATTGTCAATCACCAAGTTAACCGCCAAGGACTGGTAGGCTTTCCCTAGCTGGTTCAACAGAAAACTCTTGAACCAAACTCCGGGGTGAAAGAGGTCGGGTTGATGCCCCGAAAGGAAAATCCATTTTTCAGTGGGGGAAGGGCGGTCACCGGGGGACGAATAGTTTTCGGTAAACCGAAATGCCGCATTAATCAGTTCCTTTCGAGCACGATCCCTCAAAGCAGCCAAGTCGATGCCGCTTTCACAAACCCCTTTTCCAGCTGCATGCGGGCCGGCTAGCCGGGCGTGATTGGATTGGACCAAAGCTCCGAGCTCAGAACAGGGGGCAACAAAAGATTCCCCATTACTCCTGGGGCTGCGAACTTTCGGCCGTTTCACGATTTTTGAAATATCCACTGATAATTCGGCCGATGCCAGGTTTGGGAAAATCCAGACAATCAGTCACATGGTATCAATTCGGTCTCTGAATAATAGCGATTGTCCTGGGGCAAAGCCTTGAGACTGCGGTTAATGACTTCGAGGTAATACTGGAGTCGCTGCTGCCCATCATCAAGACCTCCCCCAAACGAACGCTTTTCATCAAGGTAAATCAGCGGAACCGGTAATTCGATTACCTTAAGCCCGTGGCAAACGGCTTGAACCCAAAGCTCCAGTGGCATGGCGTAGCCCGACTCTTTCAAATCCATGCGAGCCAAGGCAGCGACCTGATAGGCTTTGAAGCCACAGAAAGCATCTGTCAATTCAAGTCCAAGCCGCTCATTCATCAGCCCGGTAATTTTGTGGTTGATTTTCATTCGTTGTTCTGGCGGTTGGCTATCGCCTTCAAATTGCTTGAGGTATCGGCTCCCCGACACAATTTCCACTCCTTTTGATTGGCAAGCATTAACAAATTCAGGAATCCTTTGCGGTTCGTGCTGCCCATCACAATCGATCGTGACCAAAATGTCATACTCGTGTTCTATCGCGTAGCGGAACGCCGTAATCAATGCTGCCCCATAGCCGCGATTGGCCGAGTGGGTTTCGATTAAAATGCCCTCTCTCTTGGCTAACAGGCCTGCCGTTCCATCGGTGGACCCATCGTCGACAACCAGCACTTTCTCACTGTAACTCATCACCTGGTCCAGCACGGAATTGACCG
>JAZABE010000928.1:0-8398 GCA_036137535.1 Planctomycetota bacterium
CATGATCGGCTACGGGTTTATGGGTCGAACACACTCCAATGGATATCGAAAAGTGAATAACTTTTTCGACTTACAGTATCGACCTGTCTTGAAAGCAGCCTGTGCCCGAAACCAGGATGAACTTCAAAAGTTCGCTGACCAGTGGGGATACGAATCTACCGAAAATGACTGGCGAAAGCTTCTAGAACGGGATGACATCGATGCCGTTGACATTTGTGTCCCGAATAACCTTCACAAGGAAATTGCAATTGCGGCAGCAGAAGCGGGAAAAATGATCCTGTGCGAAAAACCTCTGTCGATGAATACCGCAGAAGGCGAAGAAATGTGTGCTGCCGTCGAAAAAGCGGGAGTTGCCAACACGGTTTGGTATAACTATCGTCGTGTCCCTGCGGTCACCCACGCCAAGAACATTATCGACAGTGGGAAACTGGGACAAATCTTCCATTATCGGGCAAACTTTCTTCAAGACTGGACCATTTCCACCGACTTGCCGCAGGGAGGTAATGCCCTTTGGAGATTAGACGTTAACGCCGCTGGCTCCGGAGTGACCGGTGATCTATTGGCACACTGTATTGATACCGCGATTTGGTTAAATGGCTCCGTGACACAGGTAACAGCAATGACCGAAACCTTCGTCAAGGAACGCGTCCACACTGAAACCGGTGAAGTGACACCCGTTGGGATTGATGACGCCTGTGCCTTTCTTTGCCGTTTTGAGAATGGTTCTATGGGCTTGTTTGAATCGACTCGCTACGCACGGGGTCACAAGGCGCTATACACTTTCGAAGTCAACGGAGAAAACGCAAGTTTGAAATGGGATCTCCATGACCTTCATCGACTTGATTTGTTTGACCATGCCGACGAAGGGCCAATGCGTGGCTGGCGAAGTATTCATGTTACGGACTCAGACCACCCTTACATGGGAAACTGGTGGGTACCCGGCTTACAAATCGGTTACGAACACACATTTGTTCACCAGGTCGCAGACTTTTTGAAAAGCCTAGAAACCGGAGAACCGTGTGGCCCCACTTTTGCGGATGCACTGGAAACTCAAAAAGTCTGTGATGCCGTTCTACGCAGCGCCCAAACAAACGCTTGGGAATCCATTTGAAGCACGGAGCAACCGGGAGACCCTAGGCAATTTTCGTTGATTTCCTAGGGGGTTGCTGTGCGGCCGCCTGCTGTAAAAAACGGGATTGCACCATGCGATACCGCTTCCGGTCTCCTGAAACCATTACCACTTCATTTTCCGCAATGGCAATGATGTCATTGAAAGAACGGCGATGGGATTCAAACACCGGAAAATCGTGACCTTGGCCCGCGAAATACTTCGCGTCAAAAACCGCGTATTGTTTGATCCCGTTTTCTATCCACGTAATAATTGCCATTGAAAAATCTCCAGAGGTTCGACTGAATGCTTCAAAGATCCACTGGGGCTGTGACAACTTGGGTCCCTGACTCTTCCAAGAACTCAAAATCCCCTAAAAAGCCAGGTTTCGAGCCTCAACGTCTGCTTAACCGATAGAACCTGCCACCGAGTCGAACCCTCTTGTTCATAGCCCGATCGAGTCGCCAATTTTAAAAAAGTTGATGTTCTAACGGATCGCCTACCATCCGTTTGACTCCCCCCGCGACCTTTCTTTTCCAGAGTTGCTAGCAAACTAATTTTATTTTTTTTAAGAAAAGTGCCTGATTGACGTTGACACCATTTCCAACCATTTGTAATTACAGCCCTCCAAATATTACATAGCCATAGTCTCCCCTCGATGGGCATAGACTGTCGCGGATTGTTTTGGTCAAGGGCGTATCTTTTTGAGTTTACTCCGAGCCTGTTTTAGGCTTGCTCATCAAGAAATGAACCAAAATGCTCCATGCGGTTTCCATCGTCGACTAAATAATTTCTCTAAGGAAGGAGAATATTTTGAAAGCCTCCGTGCAGTGGACCACCCTTTCTGTGGTCGCAGGTATACTGGCCGTTGGTACATGCGGAACCATTCTTGCCGCACCGATTACTTCGGCATTTCAGACACAAACGGGTTCAGGGGGCAGCTTTGTTCCTCCTTCCAGTCCGCCACAAACCAAGGCGGGTTCAACCCCAACCAATACGGGTGGCGCCTTTTCGCCCCCGGTAACAAAAGACAATTTGGTACCCGCACCGACACCCCCGGGTTTAACACCCCCGGTGCTCTCACCACCAACAGGTCCGCAACCAACAGCGACCCTTTCAACTCAGCAAGAGATTTCAACGAGTCCTAAGACTGATAGCCGCAAAGCCTACCTGCGTGATGCGCGTCGCAACTTGGCCAAAGGAAATTTGAAAACCGCTGAAATCATTTTGGCGGAACTCAAAGCGATGGGAGGGACCTATCAGCTTCACGAGGATTCACCTGCCAAAGTCGAAGCCCTGATCAGCCAGATCAAATCGACGACTCGAAAAAAGGCGGCCTTGCCAGCAGATCTCTACGATCGAACCCGGGCCGAACTGTTGGTCTTACAGGCTCAAAACCTGCTTCCTTACGGTGAAGTCGAATTGGCTGAAAAGCTGGCGAACGAGGCCAAGTCATTAAATGTCGATTTTCTTCCCACTGCGATCACTCCGGCTCAAGTTCTCGCACAGGTGGCAACCCTAAGGGCCCGTTTATCAACGCCTCCACAGAACACCCAACGCGAAATGGTTCTAAACCTGACTGCCAAAGCACAATTGGCCTTGGATCAGGGCAATATCAACCAGGCAAAATTATTGATCGCTCAGGCCAAACAATGCAACGTTCCAGAGTCTGCATTTAAACCGGGTGACCTACGCCCTTGGGAAGTCGAATCGAGACTGAACACGACTGCCAAAGCAGAGATTGCGCAAGTCGGCTTTAATGCAGCAAGTCAACCAGCGACCCCAGCCGTTCTGGAAGACCCAGCGATGCCTGAAGGACGGAAAGTTTTTCACCACGCCATGGCGGCCTGGCGAAAGAACGACAAGGTTGCCGCATTGACCGGATTCAAAAAGGCCTGGAATTATCAGGATGAATTGACTCCCCAGGAAAAAAGCGAACTCAAAAATGCGATCGACACCCTTTCCCAGGAAGAACCGGGTGGTAGCCAGTCTCCAAACCGGCTCACACTGGATTCCATCGAACAGGAACAGCAGCTGATCTATCAGCGCATGTCCAACGAAGTTTTCCGAGAACAGCAGGTTGCAGAACGGCTGAACACTCAGAAAAATCCCCGAGCGGCGTTAACTCACCTTGAGTCGCTTCGAACGCGGGTGGCCGGTTCGCAACTCACAGAAGAGTTGAAGCGAAAATTGGTCACCATTGTCGACCGCCGCATCAATCAACAACAGACTTTTATCGAAAACAATCTTAACGAAATCAAAAACGACGAAATCAACGCTCAGCGTATGGCTGAGGTCACTGGACGTCGTGAAAGAAAAGTTGAAGTTGGACAACAGGTCCAAAAACTGGTTGAAAACTTCAACAATCTAATGGAAGAACAGAGATTCCCCGAAGCCGAACTCTTGGCCCGTCAGGCAAACGAACTAGCTCCGGAGCTCGATGTCGTCAAAGCCCTCGTCTGGAAATCTAAGTTTGCCAGCAGGATGCAAAAACTTAATGCCATCAATTCAGGCAAGGAACAAGGTTTCCAAGGGGCAATGGCTGACGTTGTCAAATCGAGTACTCCTCTGGACGATGACAGTCGACCGCTTCGATTCATGGAGGCGGAAAACTGGAAAGAACTTTCTGACCTTCGCCTACAGGAAATGAAAAAGGCCGCCGGCCAATCAATCGATGATATCGTTATCCGGAACAAGTTACGTGAACGTAAGATCGACGCTCGTTTTGAAGAGAAACCCCTATGGGAAGTCCTCGATTTGATGGGCGAACAGGCGGGCGTTAACTTTAACTACGACAGTCAGGCATTGGCAGAATCAGGCGTTTCTAAAGAAGTGGCTGTGACCCTGCAATTGCGAGAGCCGATTTCAATGGAAGCTGCTCTTAACAACTTGTTGCGTGACTTAAACTTGACGTTCACCGTCAAAGACGAAGTCGTTCTGATTACAACGCCCCAGCGAAAATCGCAGGACGTTTACGAAACGGTCTACTATGTCGCAGACTTAGTAGTTCCAATTCCCAACTTTGTGGCACCTCCGGCTATGGGGCCCATTTCCGGGGTCTACAATCCCAATGGACTGGGTTACGCCAATAATGGGTCACAAAAATATCTGAATTCGGATCCAGTATCAATCAATAATGCTTCCCCTACTTCAAGCATCCACCCGGTCGCAATGGCCCAACAACTTCCTGGAGGCGGGAATGGAGCATTGGTCCCCGGCGGCCCCGGACAAGCCGGTGCAGGGTTCGGTCCCAACCAAATGGCTCCTGGAGCTGGTGGTGGAGCCGCGATGGCGGACTTCGATCCACTGATCCAGTTGATCCAGGACACAATTGATCCGCAAAGCTGGATGGATACCAACGGCGGCCCCGGAACCATCAATGAATTCCGGGCAAACTTGAGTCTCGTGGTCAGCCAGACCTTGGAAAATCATGAAAGAATCCAAGACCTATTGGAATCGCTCAGGCGTCTTCAGGATCTGCAAATTACCATTGAAGTTCGTTTCATCACTCTCCAAGATGATTTCTTTGAGAGGATTGGAATTGACTTTGATTTTGACGTTGAAGACGCGTCTGGTTTACCCCAGCCTCTGGGAAGTATTCCGGACACCGTCTCTGGGACCCGAATCTTTGGTCGGGATGCTGTCGGCAATCCCACTCAGGATCTGGATCTATCCTTCACTCAGGACAGCTTCACTTCCGCCGTACCAACATTCGGTGGGTTTGATGTGAACACCGCAGCTAACTTTGGTTTTGCGATCTTGTCTGACATTGAGGTTTTCTTCTTAATCCAAGCCTCCAAAGGAGACACGCGAAGCAACATCACACAGGCACCAAAAGTAACCTTGTTCAATGGCCAAACGGCAAACATCAACGACCAGTCGATGAATCCATTTGTGACCAGTGTTGAACCGGTCGTCGGTGATTTCGCCGCAGCCCAACGTCCGATCATTACGCTCTTGGCAGAAGGCACTTCGCTTTCAGTCAACGCGGTTTCTTCGGATGATCGTCGGTTTGTCCGGATGACGTTGACACCATTCTTTTCGCAAATTGGCGAAGTGGACACCTTTACCTTCGAAGGTTCCACGACCAGCAGTACCGGGACCAACGTGTTGGATCCGACCAACCCTGCCAATGTGCTTCAAAATGATAATTCGATCCAATCGACCGGCACCACGGTTCAGCTTCCTGTCTTTGCATTCACTACCGTGAATACAACCGTAAGCGTACCTGACGGCGGAACGGTCCTCTTGGGTGGAATCAAGCGTTTGAACGAAGCCCGAAACGAACGTGGGGTTCCCTTCCTGAGCAACGTGCCTTACGTGAGCCGACTTTTCAAGAACATCGGTATCGGCCGTGAATCCGAAAGCCTGATGTTGATGGTCACACCGAGGATTATTATTCAGGATGAAGAAGAAATCCGGCAGGTAGGTAAAATAGGAGGATCATGATTAACTCAGGCGTCGTCTTACGACTGGCGAGTCGTCGGGCAATCACTCCTTAATCGTTTTTCCGGCAAAAACCGCCGAACTTTTGGGTTCGGCGGTTTTTTTTATCCGCATTCCTGGACCCTATCGTCGATGCCTCTCACTTTGTCCCCCGGATTACCCTGTCGGTCGAATCGCATTACAGGTCTTAACCCGAGCGAATCGTGATCCATTTCCACTCCGTCAATTCATCGATACTCACTTCGGTTCCCTCTCTTCCAAATCCACTTTGACCCACACCGCCAAACGGAACATGGGGCTCATCCTGGATCGTAGTATCGTTGATGTGAACCATCCCGGTTTTCAATTGGTTCGCATAGTTGACGGCTTGATCGAGTTGATTGGTGTAAATCGATCCACACAAACCGAATTCGGAATCATTGGCTTTGCTAATGGCTTCCTCCGCCGACGCCACGCCGTAGAGAGTCGTCACCGGACCAAAAGTTTCTTCGTGGTCAATCAGCATCGAGGAATCAACCTCTGCCAGAATTGTCGGTTCCAGCAAATTGCCATGCCACTGGTTTCCCGTTAAAACGGTTGCCCCTTTTTCAATGGCATCTTGGAGATGGTGCTTTATCTTCGCTTGCTGTTTTGCATTGATAATCGGTCCGACCATCGTCCGCGGATCGTGGAGATCACCCCACTTCACCTGCGAAGCGGCTGTCACAAACGCTTTCTGAAATTTCTGCCGGATTGAGTGCTCAACAAAAATACAACTGGAGGACATGCAGATTTGCCCCTGGTAAAGAAACGAGCCGACCACACAGCCAGCGACCGCTTTTTGAAGATCTGCGTCTCTCAGGACGACCAATGGATTCTTGCCACCCAATTCCAGGGTGACTCGTTTACCATGTTGTCCACAAAGTGCCCTGACCTGCTGTCCCACCCTGTGGGAACCGGTAAAGCCAACTGCCCTGACTTTAGGATGCGTAGTCAGGCAATCACCTATGTCGCGTCCATCTCCAAAAACGACATTGAACGCTCCGCCGGGAACCCCGGCCTCGTCGTACAATCTTGCCACACGCCTCAACAAGAGCGGCGTTTCTTCGGATGACAATAAAACCACTGTATTGCCGGTCGCCAGGGGCATGGAACTGTGCTTGATAGCTTTGATCAACGGTACGTTGAAGGGGATGATCCCGGCCACGACCCCCAAAGGAGTTCGCATCGAGAGACTCAACCTTCCCGGGACGTCCGTTGGGTAGGTTTTACCAGAAATTTGCCGCGTCGCTCCGGCCGAAGCACGGAGTATCGCGATTGAAGTCGAAATCTCTTTACGGGCCTTGGAAACCGGTGAACCAATTTCCTGAATCAAGATTTCAACAAAATCGTCCTGTTGTTCTTCCAGAAGTTCTGCTGCGGAAAGAATCCATTTTTCCTTTTGTGATGGGGAAAAGGTCTGTTGACACTCAAACGCACCGTGGGCTGCTTCCACAGCAGCGTCGATCACCGCTGGGGTGCCCTTGGCCGCGAGGCAAATCGGAAAATCATCTACCGGGTTTCGAGATTCAAAATAGATTGTCCCCTTGGGAACAACTTCTGCTCCACCAATCCAATGATTGACCCGGTTTAATTGTTGGCTAGTGTTCATCTCCCTGTTTTAGTTGAAATGAAACAAAGGGCAATTGTCCGGGTCGCTTAGCTGGAAAAATTAAACCGCTTGGCCCAATAATTTCCGGGCAGTCCAGACCTTTTGCATTTTTCACCCTTCAGGTCAGCGAATTTTTCCTGAACCGCGTCGACTGCCTTTTTCTGGTCATCCCGGGATCCAGTGGGCAACGGAACCCGGGAACTGTTTTTTTCAGCACTTGGGCTTATCAACCCAAAAAAATCCCACTAGAATAGCCGCTCAACAACATCGGACGGATGGCTGAGTCTGGTTGAAGGCACCGGTTTTGAAAACCGGCGTACGGGAAACCGTACCGGGGGTTCGAATCCCTCTCCGTCCGCTGTTGGTTTCTTGTGAGTCCCGACAATCGGACTCCAACAACGGGCCTGATCCCGTTGTAAGACTTCTCTTGGTCCAAATCAGTTCCAGTCCCTGATCAACACGATTTCGCCTTGGTTGCGGATCGAAATTCCGTGGATTCTTTACCTAGTTTTTTCATGGGACTTGTACGCGGCACTGAGCTGCAAATACGCATTGGCGACTTCTTGAGCAAGTGCATCTATTTCATGGTAGTTTTTGACTTCGATCGCGTCTCGAAGAGTTGCCAGTTTTTCGCGATAGTTGGCAGCGATCGCCGAGCGGTATTCGGATACGCTACCTTCCCTGAGAAAAACACCTACCTCCAAACGCCGAGAGAGTTCGTCGCACATTGGCACCCATTTTTCAACCGCATTCCATTTTTTAGTTTTTGCCGCGATGACACACTCAGTATGGATCGCAAACAAGTCAGGCAGAAGCTGCGCCGAGGGTGGGTAATAAATATAGGCTCCACCAATACTCGCCACAACTAAACTGGAAACCGTAATCAAGCCCAAAACCCAACCAGGCAACACTAGATCTATTCCCTTCTGGGTTGATCTTGGCCTCGCGTACCAAGATTTAAGATCGACAAATCGCTCAGTAACAGCAAAAGCGATACCGATACAAACCAGACCAACCATCAACACGGTCCCGCCAAAATCGGTTTCCTTGTAAAATTCCGCTGACTCAGTTAACGCAATATTTAAGTTGTCCGACTGACTTGCACTGTAAGGATGTGTATAAATATCGAACGCATGCGTGTGCCCCGTGGGATAAACACCACTTGGGTAGAGCGGCTTATCCAATCCATAGGCAAAACCAACCGTAACGGTTAG
>JAZABE010000929.1:0-5752 GCA_036137535.1 Planctomycetota bacterium
AAAAGTCTTTCGGCGATGCATGGCAGTTCTCCCGGGGTGTTGGGTAAGTAAGGGGTTCGTTTTGGATCTCATTTTTAAAAGGTTATTGTCGCCGGTTGCCTGCACGGGGGACGCAAGCCTGCTAGGAATTGTCGGAAATCGTGAGGGGTTGCACCAATAACAAGACCCGTTTGTTACCATTCTCGGTCTCTTGCTGGTCGACGCCAGCAAATCCACAACGCTCGTGAAACCGAAGTGAATGGGGATTGGGTGGGTGCAGGTTGACTTCGCAAGTGCACACGGGAAACGTACCCATGGCCTTGGTTTTGACCGTTTCGTATAGTTTCCGGCCGATTCCCTGGCGCTGACAGGAATCCTGCACCACGATGCGGTCGACGTAGAGAAACCGGTTGAAATGTTTGAGAAAGTACTGGTAGTTAAGGCTCTGGTAGTCGGCATTTTCGTCCAGCGTCAACAGGAAGCCGGAGACATGTTCATTCTCGTCAAGGGCGACCAGGAAATACTTGCTTTGCTGTGCCAGGTTTTCAAGGGTTTCCCGGGAGATGGAGTTCACGTGGGGAATGGCGCCTTCGTTGAGTTCGAGAATTTTCAAATAATGGGCGGGCTGCGCGTCGGCGATTTTCATGATGCACATGGTTGACCTGGTAAATTAATTTTTCCTGGGTAACTTCATGGGAAATCCTTCCGTTTTCCAATTAGGATTCTTGAAAATCCTCTGGTCGGAAAAAGGGTAGTCGTCCCAGGGAGTTTTCCCGACCTGACGGGGATCATGAGTTTGCTTAAGGAATTTGACCATTTGGGTGATCAGGCCGTTTTTGATCGTTTTGTAGGCCGGGTCCGCAGCCAGGTTGGTCAATTGGTGGGGATCCTGTTGCATGTCGTACAATTCTTCCCCGGGCCTGCGTCCAAAACAGAGACGGTAGTAAGCGTTTCCGGGGTAAGTCTGTGAATTTTCAAGAATATACCGTTTGCTTTCGCCCCGGTCGCAATCCCCGTAAAACCCCTGATGGGAGGACATGAAATCAGGGTCGCCCGCCGGCCAGCGACTTGGTTGGTAATTACGGATGTAGGCAAATTGCTCGGTTCGAATGCTGCGCATCGGGTAACCCACTCCGTCCTGCCGACAGATAATGTGGCGTTCAAAAGCGGTCACCGCGAAATCGCGATCTTCAATTTTTCCTGATTTTCCGGACAACAGCATGGGCCATAACGATTTGCCTGACATGGCTGTTGGTGTTGATTGCCCGGTGGCGTTGAGGATGGTGCTGCCAAGATCGACCAAGCTGACAAAATCATCGATTTTTCGCCCTCGCTTGATTTTCGCCGGAAAGCGAATGGCCAAGGGGACACGGGTTCCCCAGTCGTAAAGATTGCACTTGGAGCGGGGCATCGGGTTTCCGTGGTCGCTGGTCACGATCACGATCGTGTTTTCCAGCAACCCGCGTTTTTCAAGGGAAATCAGCATGCGCAGGAGATGCTGGTCAAAATGTTCAATTTCCAACGCGTAATCCAGGAATTCTCCCCGCGTGGTTTTATGGTCAGGAATGAAACCGGGAAGAATCGCATCCGTTAGTTTTTTGCCCTCTTTTTTCCATCGCCCGACCTCGTAATTTTGATGGGGTTCCGTGGAACCATACCAGAAAAAAAACGGCTTGTTCGGGTCTCGCTCCGAAAGAAACTGTTCAAAGTTGCTCGCGTAGTCCAGTGAGTTAATCCCGCGGATCGTCGTGTTAAGTTTTTGATCGGAAAAAGCTTTTCCAAAAATGGATTGGGTGGAGTTGGCGTCATAGGCGTTTTTGCTGGAGAGACTGAAACCCTGCGTGACTCCCGGTCCCCAGGTTTTCCCGGTGGCTCCCAGTTGGTAGCCGGCGTCCTGCAGGTCCAGCGTAAAAGGGCGAAACTTGGCTTTGAGGATGCCAAAGAGGATACCTCCTTCTTCCAGTTCCCAAATGTGACGGCCGGTGAGCAAGGCCGCCCGGCTGGGAGCACAGGAAGGCGACGCGCAAAACGCTCGGGTAAACAGGACCCCTTCACGGGCGATCCGGTCAAAAGCCGGTGTCTGGATTGCCGGGTCTGCATAGGCACCACAATGTTTCCAGCTTTGGTCATCAGAAATGGCAAATAAAATATTGGGACGAACGTCTGCTGAAGCGTTGGTCAATAAGACTGAGAGGAGGACAAACGCGGGAAAAAATGTTTTCATGATGGTTCAGGATTTCTGATGGAAATCGGTTGCAGGCGTTGCCGAACGGATCGATTTGGATTCAGATATTCTAATACGATTATTGAGGCTGGCGAGAAGACCCATGGCAAATGTTCGAGATTTTGGCGCCGTTGGCGATGGTAAATCAGATGATACGCAAGCAATTCAGCACGCGATCAATGATGGTGATGGACAAGTGGAATTTGGCCGGGGTAATTTCCTGGTGACTCGGTCGTTATTACTGGACACCACGAAAACTGGGAGAGCGGCGATTTCTGGCAATGGAGGGACGGCCAAGGTGTTGATGGCCGGAGCGGGACCTGCTTTCAAAATTCTGGGCACCCATGCGTCGACAGCGGACCCGGCAGGTTTCCGCGCGGAAGAATGGGAGAAGGAAAGAATGCCTACCATCAGTGGTATCGAAATCGAAGGGCGGCACCCCGAGGCTGACGGCGTGTTTATCAACGGTGTGATGCAGCCAACGCTTTGCTCGGTGCTGATTCGCGAAGTGCGCCACGCGGTCCACATTGGCCAGCGGGCCAGAAACCTGTTAATTGACCAATGTCACTTTTACCATAACCGGGGAATAGGGGTCTTCCTGGATAACGTGAACCTGCACCAGTCCATCATCTCCAGTTCTCATATCAGTTATTGTCGCCTGGGTGGGATTCGGATTGAAAATAGTGAAATCCGCAACTTGCAGATTACGGGAAATGATATCGAGTACAACAATGCCAAAAGTCATAAAGAATTAAAAGACGAACCGACAGCCGAGATCTTTATTGACGTGGGTGAAAAGGGGACGATTCGCGAGGGAACCATTTCCAGCAATACCATCCAGTCGACCTACAGTGCCCATGGGGCCAATATCCGGTTCATTGGTTCGTCCGAGAAACAGCCGGGGGTCAACCATCGGGCTGGCATGTGGACGATTACCGGGAATCTGATCGGGAGTCAAAAAAACAATATCCATTTGACAGCGATCCGGGGTGTGATCATTTCCGGAAACTATATTTACAGCGGTCACCATCGAAATATTCTGATAGAAGAATCGAGGAATGTCGTAATTGGCTCGAATTGCATGGGGCACAACCCTGATTACCGGAAAAATGAATTGGCAACTGGTATACGGATCCAAGACACTGAAAACCTGAATATCCAGGGATTGTTGATTGAGGATGCCGAGGCCGGGAAGCACACGGTCGGAGGTGCCGTTCCGATTCAGCGTGAAGCGTTATTAGAACTAGTGCACTGTCGACGAGTTAATGTTTCGGGCACTCAGGTTTTAGAGGGTACTCCCGTTGGTATTTTGGTGCGGAATTGCGAAGAAACACTGCTGAGTGGTTGCACGGTTCTTGATGACCGTAAACCTCGGTTAATGGAAACGGGGATTCGGTGGGACGGGGCCGGGACTGGCAATGCGATAGTGAATTGTCGGGTCGGCAGTGGAGCCAAGGAAAGTCTTCGAGTCGATGCCAGTGTGAAACAGTCCGGAAACCTGGTGGGATCTTGAGGGGGTTGAAAAACTGGTGACTTGATTTTTGCCGCGGCAGTTTTTTGGCTCTTCTGGTTGACTCCGTCTCGGGGGAATTCGATAGACTTCACTGCAGTTAAACGGTTGTGGTAAAATTCTGCAGGGAAATCATTGACAGTGTGGGTTGGGAAAACGAGTGACGATGGCTCCTGGGCAGGACGAACCGTGTAAAAATGACAGGCGAACGACGGTTCGAAAAGAAGGAAGGGGAACGCGGTTTACCGGGACGGAACCCGTTTTCGGAGCATTTACCCACACTTCGAACATTGTTACCCATCTTCGCTTGACTCATTATGGAAACATTCACACTCAGATGAGTGATCTCGGCGCCGCGATTACCGCGATGGCGCGGGAATATCGATTTCATGGTGATGCCGTTCGAGCCTACCAAGACATGGTTCGAGTCCGGTCGAGTTTTGATGGTCGTGTGCAACAATGGCGGAATGAAGAATTTGTACGATTGCAAAACAAGAAAAATCTCAACGGAAATCAGTTGCGGGAATTGGAGAAAGAATTGAACCGGGTCTACCTGGATATTGCCCGGGGTGAATCGGCTCTGAATCGTCTTCAAAATGACCTGGACCTAATTTCTCGAGTAGGTGATGACTGCCCCCTGATTCAGCCCCAGTTAAGTTCGACAGCTGATGCCCACGAAACTGTTGATTACGTCGCTCCGGTTTTGTCAAAAAAAGAAAAGCCAACCAGGGTTCGTGAATTACTGGAAAGCATGACTCAAGTCGATGGATTCAGGCTTGCCTTTGAGGATTGCGAGTTCGAAGATGATTTTGATGACACCATACGAGAGCATTGTTTCAATGATTCTGAACACCTTGCCTTGGTGATACACTGGTCAAACCGGAACCCGGTGACCCGGGATCGCGGAAATATCTATTTCCGGCTTTATCTGGTCCCCAAGAATGTTGATTCCCTGATCGAACTTGAGACGATTATTGAACAATGCGTTTTTGAAATTGGTTACAACAAAGGGAAGTTATTGTTGGAGTTTGAGCGGTTGACGATTGCTCAGGAAACAACATTGGTGGAGCCAAAGTTAAAAACGTACCTTTACGACGTGGCAGCAACTGGGTTCGAACATCGGGATTTGATCGTGAAGCGACCTTTTGAATTTTTTGTGGCAGATGTTTGTCCTGAAGTTTTGTTTGAAAACGGGTGCCAAATTAGTTTTCAACTGAACCTGAATTAAACGGTAGCTTGGCTTTGGAAAGGGTATGACTAGCCCATTGATGGGTGTCCAATTTGTCCGAAAACGGGGGAAGACTGTTCTGGTGGGGCCCGATTCGTTATGATTTCCTTTCAGTTGGTTTGTGGGAGAAATGGAAATGGTAGTTGTTTTTAGGCTGACCAGTTGGGTATGGGCCACACTGTTGCTACTGGGTTGCGGTGCTTCCAATCAGCCCGTACTGCCCGAAGTCGAATTTTCCAAAGCGAGGAAAATTCACAAAGTTGACATCTCTTCGCTTCAGTTTCCAAAAGGATTCCCAGCAGAGGTTTCGTTGTTGAGTCCAACGAAGGTGTATGAGCAGGATGCGGAATCGGATCCTGTGGCTTGGGATACCAGTGCCGAGCCCGCCGAAGCCCGTGATCATTACGTAGCCAAATTTGAAGAAGCGGGCTTGGAAACAGTCGTGGTGCTTCCGCCCGGCATGCCGGGAGAGAATTATGAAGTGAGGGGGTTTTCGCAAACGCAGGGCAGGACGTTTTGCGTTGGAATCGGAAAACAGCAGGCGGATGGTCAAGTCGGTTGTTTTATATTTTCTCGGGAAGCCACGGCGGAAAACTGGAAAACAAATTAGGTGAACGTTGTGCCGTTAGCTGAGAAGACCCTTGATGATTTTTCCGGGCTGTCCGTCCAGTAAAGATTGTAAGCGTCCATTGCGTTTGTAATTAAGGGTTTCAGGGTTGAGGCCGAACAAGTGGAGCAACGTTGCATGGTAATCAAAATGATTGACCTTGTCTGAGACAGCGTAATGCCCAAATTCATCGGTGGCGCCATA
>JAZABE010000930.1:0-1158 GCA_036137535.1 Planctomycetota bacterium
GCGTTTTCAAAAAAAGGGTTGAATTCGTTCATTGGGTTTACTTGAGTCGATAGATTTCATCGTCTGTGATGGCAATGATTTCACCTGTGGGCGAAATCCATGCATCATTGAATTCCACTTTTTCCCGGTCCAAGCCTCTCACAACGATTCTCCAGTCTCCCTTGAGGTATTCCCAAACAGTTCCGTTGTCATCCATGACCCAGAATTTCTCGCGGCTAGTGCCCCAGGTTTTGATTAAAACCATCGAGGTTGCGAAATCAGGATTGTTAAGTTCCAGTTTCTTGCACACACCGTTGATGTCACAAACATAAACATCGCGATACGTATCATTACCATTACCGACTGAAACAAAAAAATCGGCCTCTCCGTTTTGTGCATGCCACCAAACGTCGTTTGGATACCTCGAGAATTGCTTCAGCTCGGATTTTTGGTACCAGATCCCATTTTCAAATTCCACCAGGGAGTATTCTCCCCAATTGCTTCTTCGTCCGTTTTCCTTAACGATTCCATATCCCTTGAAAGGTGACAGGGAACCGACGAACTCAATGTTGCCAATCGGATAATCATCCAGCGGCGTGTTGTCGCGACGGTGGACGAAAGATTCTTTGTTCTGGAGACTGATTTCCTCGATGGTTTCTCCGGAGATTTTTAACGCATGACCACGGCCGGTGTAGCAAATCCATCGATCGCTAGTCATGTAAAAAATGGTCGCTTTTCCCTTTCGCCCTTCTCCGCTTTGCCAATCAACATCCAGGTCCTCGGTAACTGAAACGGTAAGGCCATCTCCATCCCAGGTGTAAATTTGTTCGGAATCAAAACCTCTGCTTGCCAGAAGGATGGCTTTTGATTTCTGAGGAAAATGCAAATTGTGAAATCCTTCGTATAAACTTTTGCCTAACTTTCCTGCAACGCTCCATTTTCCGTTCTTCCACCGGAAAAGTCTGTGGGGAAAATTGTCTCCACTCAGAACAAGAAAAGAGTGATGGTCCCAGCCTGCCACAGAAATCAGTTTTTCGTCTTCGGCCCTTGAACCCCTAAATCGCTCGCTGGGAAAACTGTCCTGGAGCGCATCAACGGTTTTCAATTTTTCCCATTTAGCTCCCTGGTAGTTTCTGTCTGCGTAGCGGAGTACTGTGTGACCGAGTCCGCGTTCGTAAG